>PKDH01000008.1 GCA_002863045.1 Legionella sp. | reverse complement strand
CAATTAAACCAACAAAATGGCCCTTCGTTATAAATAAATTTAAATCGAGTGATGTTCCACGTGGAACATCTATGGTTTGATGCCATAAGTTGCTAATAATTGCTGTAAATGCATGAGGCGTGAGGGGGCTAGTTTTTTTTCCTCGATGGCCTGTATAAGTGCGCATCCTGGAGTGTTTGAGTCATGCGCACAATTGCGAAAACGGCACAAATGCGCAAGCTTGGCGCATTCACGAAACCCTTGGATAATATGCGCACGGCTCATAGGCCCAAGTGTAAATTCACGCACCCCTGGCGAGTCAATCACTTGCCCCCCTGGGCTAGATGATAAAGACGTGAAAGATAAACATCATGCAAAGCCACGATTTTTTGCTAGACAAGCTTCCTATGAAAATAATCCCATCATTGAGCCCCCACCTTCTGAGCTTTCAACGCTAGGTTTGTAGCTATCTTTGCTTAGATACATTAAACAATTTGATCATATTTTATAGTTTATTTAATAAATCCTTAAGCTTAATTATTTATACTGTGAATCATTAAAAAATGAGCGGAGTAGGGAATGTTAGTATCTGAAACAGTAACAAATTACAAGAAACTTATAAAAATAATGATTCATCATCAAAAATTTAGTTTAAAGAGACTTTCAAATCTTAGATTAGATTGTTTTGCTAAACAATTAGATGATTTAGTTGACAACTATATCATATTTTCAAATGGGGATTACAAGCTGCAAGTATGGGTTAAAGAGGGTATAGGAGCATATGGAAGACGATATGATACGAAGATCAGCCAAGGTGCACATTTAAATATACTTATGATTGATTTTACTAATCCATCAGCGATCAGCTCCATTTCGGCTCAATATCAACGTATTATCAAATCCAACGAAAATGCTAAGATTCTGCTTATTGGTTTAAATGCTTCCCGAGAAATGCCTTGTGAAGTAGCGCAGTTTTTATATGATATGCGACGCGAAATTTTTTATGCTCCAACGCCTGCAAGCGATTTAGATAATAATTTATTTAGACAGTTAATAGATGAAGCATTTACGGCTTGTTTAGCTCAGTATGATGAACAAAAGAGAACAATTGCGCCGCGCCATGATATAGAGAAGTATATGCAGTCTGGTATAACAATTGGGTTAGTCGCAGAGGATATTACAACTTTGCCATCACATGATAATAATTACACTTATACAGTTGCTGAAAATGTGGATGAGATATGGGGGGGCTTTTAGCGATTCTAGGTTTAGATATGTTAACTTGCCTTCAAACTTAACCAAATTAGGCTATGGTACATTTAAAGGTTCGTCTATACGTTCATTTAGGGTTCCTTACGGAACTAAAATTATGGGTGAAGACGTTGTTCGGGATTGTAGGCATTTAGAAGCGTTTGAGCTGCCAGGAAGTATCAAAGAAATATCCGGTTATGCATTTGGGTCTCGCCCTATTGAATATCCTCCTAATCTTAAACGTATCTACCTAAATTGTCATACGCAACAAGAATTTGAGGCTTTAAAAAGCAAGCTGCCAGAGTTTATTCTAGACAAAGTAGAAGTGATACGAGGCCAGATGCGTGATGTTGAAGAAAATATACCTTATAAATCTATTATTCATCGAGATAAAAATTCATCTGAAATAGCGTCATTTATTACGGATGATCAGAGTGGTAATTTTTATATAAATGTAGATGACCAAAAAATACAGCATGAGGTAGTAGGCTGTACAAATTTTAAAAAGCTAAGACAAGCTGACATTCATGTTGTACTCATCGATTTAGCCAAAGAATCTGAGATAGAATTTTTACGAGATAGAATTCCAGAAATAAAAGAATTTTTTGGTACTGGCGCTAAAATAATCATTGTAGGTTTAAATAAAGCTAACGATTGTATTGAAGCGTTGGATGAAGATGAATTACAAGAGCTTGCAAAAGAGCATATTTTTTATCGATCGAGCATACAAAAAGTGCTTACCTTTGAATGTTACGAAGAAATCATGAGAACATTCAAGGCTGAAATGAGCGGCTCACAAGTATCAACCCCTCTAGGTGATACCAAAGGGCATGATTTTTTTGTAAGGCCACCTGCTAAACGTAATGAACCGTCGCTGTCCTCCCAAAATGCAGAGCCTACGTCAGCAGAGATAGCGGAATTAACCAATAATTTTCGCGAAGAATATAGGAGGCTTACTTACTCAATTAGGCATAAATTTTCATCGTTTAAATGTAAATCTTTAAGCCTATTTGGTCGCGAACATCGCGGTATCTATGACACTTGGTCACTTAGAGATATCGTTGGTTTTGTTGTGAATGGACAAGCGAATCGTCCAACGCGTGAAGCAGTTAAAGTGCTAAACTGGTTTGATGAGCAAGGCGGTTTACATAAAGAGGCACCTCAAGCTGTGCGCTACTATCATGCTGAGCTTGTAGAGCAATTAAACCAACAAAATGGCCCTTCGTTATAAATAAATTTAAATCGAGTGATGTTCCACGTGGAACATCTATGGTTTGATGCCATAAGTT
>PKDH01000022.1 GCA_002863045.1 Legionella sp. | reverse complement strand
ATGGTCAGAAAACAGTGTCCACTAAAACGCAGTAAGATTATTTTATCACTATTCGCTAATGCCGAGATGCCGGCTTTATTTCAAAAGGGTGATTTTTCGTCTGTTTGCGCTTCTGATCTTCTCCCTAAAAATTGGAAAACTATGACACCTTTAATTTACGGTAAATTACAATGCATCGAAAACTTTAATGCTTATCTTGGAAATTTTAAGCTCTCAGCACGGTTATTTTCTAAAAATAATCTGACAGCGCTTTTTCCTTTTTTTGAAGCGTGTGAAGAATTTATCATGCTGGTTTTTAATCATAATAAAACCGAACTTGAAGCAAAAAATTTCATTCGCGACTTACCCAAAAACCATACTTATGACAACAAATTACCCGTTGGTATTTATAACGATGAAGGCGTATTGCTTGCCGTATTAGATCTTATTAAAGATTATCCCAGCCAAAACAGCTGGTATATCGGCTTATTATTGATTCTACCGTCCCTGCGTAACCGAGGCATTGGAGCAATAATAGTCGGCTGTGTTGAGCAAACTATCGCATCTTTTGGCGCCAATCAGCTTAATTTAATCGTGCAAGAAACGAACCATCAAGCCCTAACGTTTTGGCAAAAACACGGATATTATATTATCCACGAATCGTTACAAGAATTAGATGAGTGCACCCATATTGTGCTTCACTTACAAAAGCGTATCCTTCATAGGTAACAAACGATTTATAAAAAATATCATAAAAAGATATAGAAATCGAAAATTCAGCGTGGCCCAGTATTGGGTAGACCCTCAACTAAATATTTAACTCTACTTTTAGATAGGGGGGCTTTATATACACTCGTAATATTTTTTGCGACAAAATCGCATAAAGTAATCAATCTTATCATAAAATTGTCACTAACTTGGGGGGAAGATCAGTGAGAACATTTGAATTAGCAGAGGGTGAAACAATAATTACCGTATTTCATCCCCCTAAGCGCTCAGGTCTTATTTTGATGCTAAACCAATCTACTGGCCATCTACTTATTGCACTCCTCATTTTGTTCTATTTGATGCTTACTATTTACTCAAACTATAAAGAATCTGTTGTACCAGTAAAACCTCAAACGCAGTCTCATACAATGGCTCCAGTAGAAAAAGCTGCTGATAAACAAAGCCTGTCTGAATTGAAAACAAACTTCGTGCCTAATGGTCAGACTACTGGTCAATACAAATTCGCTCACTCATATAGCTATAGTTATAATTCTTCAGATGGTAATGGAGGGCAGGGAATAAAATCTTTCTTAGCAAAGATGTTTATTTGTATTATCTTAATTAATCTATTTTTCTTAATAAGAAAATACATGATCCGGGCAGCCTCAATTGCTTATACAATAACGAATAAACGAATTATTGTGTACAATCCTTACCCTAAACAGGATATTCAATTTATAGATTATCTGAATCAAGGTAATAGAGTTATAGGGCAAATGCTTTTTCATAAAATTCTAAATCTATATTATATTCAGTTTTCAAGAAATCCGATTAAAGGAATATTTTTATCCAATGATAGGCTTAACTATTTAACGCAAGAGCAAACCACACAATTAATGGAATTATTTGCTAATCCTATAGAAAGTAGTAATGGACTTGGTAAACAAAAATCAACTTCTAGATCAAATCTTGAAGATAAAGACAGTTCAAGACTTTATAAAGGTAAAACGATTATACGCTCGAGTCAGAGATATATGATTTTTCTTATTCATCGAATTTTTATTCGATATGGTATTGTTTATCCCCTTTGTGCCGTAGTTATACTTGCCAGATTTCAATTTGTTACAGATTTTTTTACTTCTTTCACAAATTGGTATAGTAGCTTTATCTTTGCCTTCGGGTATGCACTATTTTTCATTTTTGCGGCGTATTTAAGAGCTAGCTATATAATCAAAAACTACCAGTATATTTTCACAGCTCAAAGCTTATCGCTTCCCGATCGTTCTTTTCTGACGAGTATTCAGCGAATAATACCTTATCAAGATATCTTTAATTTAACTATTGTTTATTCTGGCTTTGGTCTTTATGCCGTAAATTTTACAGGAAATATAAAAAGAAAAGTTTTATTGAGTGGAGGGAAATACCAACACATGCCAACAGCCTTTTGTATCCCTGGTTTAAGTAAAAAAGATGCCGATAGAGTTCCTCTTTTAATTGCTCAACGTTAACTGTTTTAGGGCAGTGTTACAAAACCTTTATTTTTCTATACTTAGATAAACAATGTGATGGCTACTTATCAACTGGTCGACTTCAAATAACGACATTTCCATGGTGGGGTGATTATGCATAAAATCCATTGACCAGCATTCGTTTATTGCTTGAGGCAGCGCGAGCGCCTTTAGTTTTTCCCTAATTAACCTCTTTTTAGATTTGATTCTTGAATTTAGCTCAAGCGCTCTATAAATACGATAAACCTGCTTATGGTTCCATTTGAAGCTTTTAGCGTTACGCCAATATAAAAAACAAAGTTTAAAACCCTAGTTGCGATTATTTTCAGTCAAACGCAACAATCGCTCTGCAATATGAGCATTTTCGTCATTCAGCCTCAACTGATAACGATAGCAAGCTTTACTAATGCTAACTACCCAATACATCATCAATTTGACTGTCACTAAATTTTGATTGTTTCATGCAGAATCTCCTGCGCATAGGGTACGAGAAAACTCTACTTTTGGAGCAATTATTTTTTGGGAGATTACCAGATGATTATCTTAATTAGCTCCGAATTAAATTTAGAAAAATTT
>PKDH01000063.1 GCA_002863045.1 Legionella sp. | reverse complement strand
CAGCCTGGATGGTCAGCAGGTAGCGGCCACCGTGAATTCCCCCAACTCCCTGAGCTTTACCACGCCTGCGACGCAAACAGCGGGTAGTAAAACGGTCACGGTCACCACAGCGGGTGGTAGTGCCGGGGTCGCGGGTGGCTTTACCTATGTCGCCGCTCCCACCGCCACAGGCTTAAGCCCTACCTCAGGCAGTACAGCCGGTGGCACAGAGGTAAGTGTGAGTGGTAGCAATTTTGTGGTAGGTAATACAATTGTGAATATTGGTGGTACGCAAGTTACTGCTACTGTCAATTCAACCACCAATTTAAGCTTCATCACACCTGCGGAGACTGCTGGCAATAAAACGGTAACAGTTAGCACCCTAGGCGGCACCAGTGCTGCTATTGCTGGGGGGTATACATATCTTGCACCAAGTTTGGCTTCATGCTCAGCTGCGCTACCATCTTTAGGCGGCATTCAATTGGTGACTTGTTTGGGTGTTAACTTAACTTTGTTCTGCACAACTTATATAAAAGCCTCAGGATCAGCAGCTTGTAGCACCTTTCCAACACAATCTATTGTGCCTTCAATTAATATTTTAGGGCAGGTTATTATTACAGCCATTAACATCCCATCCAGTTTGGTACGGGGTTTGGTTGGCTGTCAAATAGAGCTATGTAGCAACAGTTCTTGCAGTGTTTTAGGTGGTGTTGCCG
Source organism: Legionella sp. (assembly GCA_002863045.1). Taxonomy (GTDB): domain Bacteria; phylum Pseudomonadota; class Gammaproteobacteria; order Legionellales; family Legionellaceae; genus Legionella_C. The sequence continues at coordinate 2,464 of PKDH01000063.1, read as the reverse complement.
GACCTGTGATTGTAACGGCATAAAACAGAATAAGCGCCCTTATTTGATTTATAAGGGCGCTTATTTATCACTCAGAAATCACTTTGATAGGTGGGAATGGATTGTTTTGAGGAAGTGGTTTTTGGCTTAAAGTTAGAGCGACATTAAAAGCCATGCTCATTATTTGCTCACTCAAAGCTGAGCTGCTACTACTAAGCGGTTGACCAGCATCACCCTGCAGGCGAATTTGTATATCAAGTGGTAGTTGACCTAACATCGGAACTTGTAGTTCTTTGGCTAATGCCTGCCCACCTTCATGGCCAAAAATATGAGATTGATGTTGGCAGTTTGGACATAGGTGGTAAGCCATATTCTCGATAATGCCTAATACATCAATATGTGTTTTTTCAAACATCTTAATGGCTTTGCGCGCATCAAGGGTTGCCACGTCTTGCGGAGTAGTCACCACAATGGCACTGGTTAAAGGAATTTTTTGCACCAAACTTAATTGAATATCGCCTGTACCTGGCGGTAAATCAATGAAAAGATAGTCAAGTGCATCCCATTTGGTATTATCAAGCATTTCAATCAATGCTTTAGCAAGCATTGGGCCGCGCCAAATTAATGCTTGATCAGATTCAATCAAATAACCAATTGACATGGTTTGCAATCCGTGTGCTATCACCGGTTGGTTGGATTGAAGGGGGGCATCTTTGAGCGTGGCTGTACCTAACATCAAAGGAATACTAGGTCCATAAATATCAGCATCTAATATACCAACTCGCGCGCCTGCTTTAGCTAAAGCGGTAGCAAGATTGACTGTAACCGTTGATTTGCCAACGCCACCTTTGCCTGAGGCAATAGCAATGGTATTTTTAATTTGTTTTAATTTTTTCCCAGATAATTGTGTTTTATGAACGCGGATGTCTTCTGTAAGGCTGACCTTGATTTTTTTGGGGGCAAATGACTTATTTAAGGTATCTTGCACGAGCGGTAAAAATATCGAGGATAAAAAAGATGCAGGAAAAGGTGTGGTAAGAATAATGTCAAAGCCGTTTGCAACGGGTGTAATGTGTGATGTTATCCCCATGGCTTTAATATTTTTACCAATGGTCGGATGAATGATGTTATTTAGCGCTGTGGTAATATCAATAGTCATAAAATAGCCATGTGAAACAATAAAATAACAAGTGTATCACGATGGCTATTAGGCGTTAAATGAAGTTTTTTCGGATTTTAGTTCAAGCTATGGTGTGCATAATCGCTGATATAAGCATCCAGAAAGCGCATAATGTTGCGATAAACCACACCAAAGAACGCATGGTTGACCAATTGATAAGATATAGAACGTGATAGATAACCCGTGCAATCAGATGAACTGTTGCAAGTGTTTTTATGGTCATTGTGACATCATTAGTGACAATGGTTGCAAAAACGGCGATAGAAAACACAATTAATGCTTCAAAACTATTTTGATGGCCAGCTACAGCACGCGCACCAAAGCCTGTTAACTGCGATTGTTGGGCACGCGGATGATGATTGTCATAACCACCTTGTTGATTCATCGCCATCATCACAGGTGCTTTTGATAGGTAAGCTAAAATCACCGCAAGTAGTAAACACACAAGCAAATAAAACATAGTTATATCCTTTTAAAATAAAACGTTAGAGTATTTTATATCACCATGACACCTGTTAAATCCTGAGTGCGCCATGTCTGTGTATTAGCATAATAGATACCACCTTTTATGGGTAGTGAAAGATAAGAAGATAATAGATAAGCATAATAGCGTAGCGTTTGAGAAGCCGACTCATAGGTTGCCTCATCTTCAAGGTTAAATTGAATTAACCAGCATATTTGATTATCAATGAGCATGCGATCAATGCAATGGGTGACAGCTTTTTGTTTTACAAACGAAAGGATTTTATAGTGTGTATGGGCTTTTTGACGAGGCTTAAATATCCACAAAGCAATAGGGTCAAGCAGAATATGGTGCATACGTTGTTTTAAGAACGCGAGTGAGGTGGCAATTTGCGGCGGTTTGAGTCCAAGCATTACCAACTGATTGTTTATAAAAGCCCAAGGTAAATCATCTAACGTTTGAGGATTGTGTTGTGTGCACCAAATCAGTAACTCATAAAGTAGGTTTTTTGTATCGTTGATAGTAATTTTTTTAAGGGCTGTGACAACTTCACCGTTTTCTTGGGCAGCTAGTGGGTTTGAAATGCTATCTTCGTACCGCGAGTAAGGCAGACGTTTTAACTTAGGTAAATGAATTGCTGATGAATCAAGGGTACTATCAAGTGTTTCAAAAGATTGTGCGGCCAATAATTGACGAAAACTATTAGCCCGCAGGGTTTGATAATTATCAAATAAATATAGATTTTTTTTAGCGCGCGTAATGGCTACATATAAAAGACGTTGATGTTCAAAGCGGTCTTTTTCAGCGGCAACTTGGGCGACATAATTATATAAAGAGCAGTT
>PKDH01000061.1 GCA_002863045.1 Legionella sp. | reverse complement strand
TGGTGGCAATCCCTTTGCCATTCAAGGCGCACCCATTGCCAAAGATGCTTTGGTCATGGACTTAGGCGTCGATGCCGCACTCCCTCAAAAGGGCTTGAACATGCGGCTTGCCTACATCGGCCAGGTAGTTAGTCAGGTGCAAGACCATGGACTCACTGGTAGAGTCAGTTGGCAGTTTGATTAGGTTAAAGCAGGCTGGTGGTTATTTAAACCACCAGCCTATCAAGCAATAATACTTCACAAGGATAAGAATATGGACATGCCGCAATTTAAACGCTCCCCCATAGCGCAGTGGGTTACCCAATACCTAAATACGCCTAAATTTTGTTTAACACAAAAAACATGCACCACCTTGGTACTTTCAAGTCTTTTTATGTTTCATACGACTTATACGTTTGCCGCAAATTTTCCGGCAGCCGGGCAAAGCGTAACCTATAACAGTAATGCGACCATCGATGGCAGCACCAATCCTCCAGCAGAACCATTGATTTTATCGAATCAGTCGGCGGCATCGATGACCATAAATAATGCCATTTTAAATATTGTTAATTTCACTAACACAACCCCTGGAAGTCGCAACGGTGGTAGCGCAATTTCTCTTGTAAATAACGCCACTTTAAATATTAATACCATTAATAATGGCCAGGTTATCTTTACTAACAATATCTTTCCAGCCGCAAGCCCCAATGCTGTCGTATCAGGCGGGGCTATTCAACTAGCAAATGCATCGCTTTTCATGGGCGATAATATACAATTTAATCAAAGTCAAATATCAAGTGGTCGAATTGTGCAGGGAGGTGCTATTTCTAATCAAGTTAATGATGGTATGGCGCATGTTGTCCAAATGGGTAATAATGCACAATTTAATGGCAATAAGGCTAATAATGCGCAACAAAGTGATGGCGGTGTGCTTTTTAACGCTGGTAACGGTGCACTTATTACCATCGGTGATAATGTTCAATTTAATAATAATACTGCCAATGCTACCAGAATAAGTAACGGTGGTGCTATTTATAACGGCGATAGTAGCCAGATTATCATCGGCAAAAATGCTTCTTTTACCAATAACTCTGCCACTGGTGCTGCTTATATTGCATTTAATACGGGTAATTATGGCGGTGCTATTTATAATTCAAATGCGGTGATAACAATTGATAATAACGCTACCTTTGTGAATAACAAAGCTCTTGAGGGCTTTGGAGGTGTAGCATATTTAGAGTCTGGTGCTCAACTAAATTTTAAAGTTGACAATGGAACCACGACGTTATTTTCCAATAACCAAGATTCTTCAGGCAACAATTCAATCGTATTTGGTCAGCAAGTATCTACCATGAATATTAATACCGGTGATTCTGGGAACGCGGCACAAGCTTTGTTCGACATGCGTGACCCGATGAAAAATTTTATATCAGCTTCTACTCTTTACATCAATAAAAGCGATAACGGTGTCTGGGCTTTAGGCGGCAATAATAAATTTGACCCCGTTGATAATGCAAATTTTAATATCAGAGCAGGTACCTTGTATTTATATGCTCAAAATGAAGTGGCTAATGGCGCAAATTCAATGGCTGCAGGCATGCTTGTCTTTCAGGGAGTAGGTTCGACCTTCACTCTAGCCTCGGGTGCAACACTCGCCGCAGGTGGTGATAACAATATTAATCTTAGCAGTGGCAACCTGCTAATCGGCGATAACGCTACGATTCGTGGTGGTAGTCAATTACGCTCGTTAGGTGGCAGTAGCCCTAGGAGCGAGCAAGGTGGCACAACGTCGCTGACGCTTACCTCCGATAACAACACGCAACTCCAAGGCTTGGTGAATTTACAAGCGCTGGCTGATACTGATGTATTCACGCTTGATGCCAATTTGGTCGATGCCCCGAATGCCACAGGTCAGGTGGTGAAATCAGGCTTGGGCACATTGGTGAGCAATAATGTGTGGCGCTACAGTGGAGATACCCTGCTTGCCGCAGGTACTTGGGTCATGAACGGCGAGCTACAAAACCAAGCTCAGACCACGGTGTTACCAGGCACAACCCTCAAAGGCACAGGCACACTCAACAGCACCACGGTCAATGGCACGATTGCGCCCGGTAACTCCATTGGCACACTGACGGTTAATGGCAACTATGTACAAAATCCAGGCTCAACCTATGAAGTTGAAATCAACCCGCAGGGGCAATCCGATTTAATCAATGTCACCGGCACGGCCACCATCAACGGCGGGACTGTGTCAGTCCTTAAAGAAGCCGGCACCTACACCCCGCAGCGCTACACCATTTTAAGTGCAACCGGCGGGCGCACTGGGAGGTATGAAGCACCCAGAAGAATCATGCCATTTTTAGACTTTGGCTTGAGATATGATGCCAATCATGTGTATTTAGATATTATCCGCTCTAGAACAAATTTTAGCTTTCTAGCACTCACACCCAATCAAATCAGTACCGCCAATGCCATTGAAAGCTTAAATTTAGGCAATACGGTCTACAATGCACTATTAAATACCGACAATACACCTCAAGCACGCTTGGCTTTCAATACCAACTCAGGCGAGCTTTACAGCAGTTTGTTAAGCACGTTTGTTGAAGAAAGTCGTTATGCTAGGCAAGCAGTGTTACAGCATTTAAGTGATAGCAGTATGACAGAGCGTATGAAGCGTTTGGGTGGTCGCTACTTGTGGGCGCAGGGGTATGGTAGCTGGGGTGAGGTGGATAGCACCTCTAACACCGCCGAAGTTGACCGCCAAACCCAGGGTTTGTTCATCGGGGCAGACATGCAAGCAGCCCAGCACACGCTAGGGGTCATGGCGGGTTACAGCAACAGCAAGCTTAAAGCACCAGCGCGTTTGAGTTCAGCGAAAACTGATAACTACACGTTAGGCCTGTATGGTCGCCATGATGGTGAGAAACTGATTGCCAAAATGGGTGCGGCTTACACCTGGCAGCAGTTTGACGTGCAGCGTCAAGCGCAATTACCTACTTTTAGTGAAAACTTAAAAGGCAGCCACACCGCCCACACCGCTCAAGTGTTTGGTCAGCTTAATCTGGTTGATACCTTCACCGCCCTGCATCTGCAACCCTTCATCGGTGCCACCTATGTGACCACCGACTCAGGGCGCTGGCAGGAAGCCGGTCTTGCCGGCTTAACCGGTCACAATCACTTTGATACCTTCTACACACATCTAGGTCTTGAGCAAGCCATGCCGCTTTACCAAGCAAATGATAACCTTATCAGTGAACGCGT
>PKDH01000038.1 GCA_002863045.1 Legionella sp. | reverse complement strand
TCCCTTCCCGAACTCAGTAGTGAAACGCAGCAGCGCCAATGATAGTGTGGGGCCTCCCCATGCGAACGTAGGTCATCGCCAGGTCCTTTTTATCTTTCCCCTTATTATGAATAAAGTGTTTAAATCACATAAAATATGGTTATTAATTTTAATTGCATTATCTATTGCATATACTTATTCTTATTCTCAAAAAATATATAAAAAAGTAGTGGTCAAAAGAAACAAGCCAATGACTTTACAAGATCTTGGAATTGTAGCTGAGCTGGATTCTGCTCGAAATCAAAAGGGACAGCCAGTAGTTCTAGAATCAGGAATATATATTTTAACATCCTTTAAAAATACGACTATGAGTGTAAAAAATATTGAAAATTTAGATTTAGGAATTATTACCCTTGATATTAAAAAATAATAGTTATTGATAATCTAAATTAAGGTAACCACTTTTAAAAATCTTCATTTTTGTATAATAAGTTTACTATAAAAGGAAAATATATTGCGTCAAAAAATTGTAGCAGCAAACTGGAAAATGAATGGAAATTTACAAACTATAACATCACTATTAAATGAGTTTAAATTTTCTATGTCAAATTTAAACCATGCTGAATGTGTAATTTTCCCCCCATCAATTTATGTACCTCTAGTTCAGCAAATGCTGTCATCTACGCATATAAAATGGGGTGTGCAAAATATTTATCCTCAAAATTATGGTTCATTTACGGGTGAAATTTCGCCAAGCATGATACATGACTTTAATTGTAAATATGTTATGATTGGTCATTCTGAAAGACGACAAATTTTTTCTGAAGATGAAAAATTTATTACGGAAAAATTTCATCAAACAAAAGAGTATGGTATGATACCGCTACTTTGTATAGGAGAAAGTCAAGAGGATCTTGATAATAATAAAACTCGAGAAAAGTTAGCATACCAATTAGAAACAATTTGTATGTCTCAAAAATTTGCTTTTCGCAATTGCGTTATAGCTTATGAACCTATATGGGCTATTGGTACGGGAAAAACGCCTAAACCTAATGAAATACAGCTTATTCACGAGTTAATTAGGGACTTAATCAAAAAAATTAGCCATGATGACGCTTCTAAAATATCTATATTATATGGTGGTAGTGTGAATGAAAATAATGCACCAGAAATATTTTCATTACCCGATGTTGATGGTGGCCTAATAGGAGGCGCCTCTTTGGATGCAAAACAATTTGTGGAAATAATCAAATGTATCAATTAACGTTAATTTTACATATATTAATTGCTATAACACTCATTAGTTTAGTGTTAATTCAACATGGTAAAGGGGCAGAAATGGGTGCGGCGTTTGGCTCAGGGGCCTCTAATACTGTATTTGGAAGTCAAGGAAGTAAAAGCTTTTTATTCAAATTTACTGCTGGATTGGCACTCGTTTTTTTTGTAACCAGTATATTTTTATCATATTTAATATCTATCCACTATCAACAAAAGAATCAAGAAGCTTTACCTTATAAAGTTGAGCTGACTAAAGAGCAAACCTCGATACCGAAATAGACAATTAAAGAAAATTAAAAAAACAAGCCGAAGTGGTGGAATAGGTAGACACGCCGTCTTGAGGGGGCGGTGGCTTCGCGCTGTGCCGGTTCGAGTCCGGCCTTCGGCACCAATTTAGTGAATATATTATGTTAATACAATACTTGCCGGTTTTGATTTTTCTGATTATAGCGCTTATCCTCGGTATCGCAATGATGGGCGCTGCATTAGGCGCTAACTTGCTATTCTCGAGATATAAGCCTGACATTGAAAAAAATGCGCCCTATGAATGTGGTTTTAATGCTTTTGAAGATTCACGTTTACCATTTGATGTTCATTTTTATCTTGTAGCAATTCTTTTCATTATTTTTGATTTAGAAACAGCTTTCTTTTTTCCCTGGGCATTGGTGCTACGATATATTGGTTGGTCTGGATTCTACGCCATGATGTTTTTCTTAAGTTTACTTGTTATAGGTTTTATATATGAATGGAAAAAAGGAGCGTTGGAATGGGAATAAAATCTTATATCATGTAATATCGCCTCTTTTTTTAAACTTTTTTGAGATAATTAATGACCATATCTAACTTAAATCAAGATGGATTTCTAACTACTACAGTTGATAAATTAATCGGATGGGCACAAAGTGGTTCAATGTGGCCTATGACTTTTGGTTTAGCTTGCTGCGCTGTTGAAATGATGCATGTTGGTGCATCAAGATATGATCTTGACCGGTTTGGCATTATTTTTCGACCTAGTCCCAGACAATCCGATGTTATGATAGTCGCGGGTACGCTTTGTAATAAAATGGCTCCAGCTTTACGTAAAGTTTACGATCAAATGCCAGAGCCTCGTTGGGTCATCTCAATGGGTTCTTGTGCCAATGGGGGTGGATATTATCATTATTCATATTCTGTTGTTCGGGGGTGTGATCGTATTGTTCCTGTTGATATTTATGTTCCTGGTTGTCCGCCTACAGCAGAAGCACTGCTTTATGGTATTATCCAGCTTCAAAATAAAATTAAACATAAATCGGTAATGGATGTTTAATATTTGGGGTACTTTATGACTAAAATTTCATGCTTGTTACAAAATGTTGAAAATCAACTGATGGATCTAATTTCAGTAGCTAAATTAGAAAATAATGAGCTAACCATTGAAACTTCTTCTATTCATGTTAAAAATTTATTATTACAGCTTAAAGATAATTCGAATTTTGCTTTTGATACTTTAATTGATTTATGTGGTGTTGATTATTTGTATTTTGGTCAATATGATTGGCAAACTGATTCTGCTACTGATACCGGATTTTGTCGGGGTGTTGAAGTTCAAAATTTTGGCCCAATGCAAAACTCTAATCGCTTCGCTATTGTTTATCATTTATTATCGACTTCTTTAAATCACCGTATTCGTATCAAAGTTTTTTTACATGAAGATAACTTAATGCTACCAAGTGTTTCGGATATATGGAAAGGTGCTAATTGGTTTGAAAGGGAAGCTTATGATTTGTATGGAATTTTGTTCGAAAATCACCCTGATTTAAGACGTATTTTAACTGATTATGGTTTCATTGGGCATCCTTTCAGAAAAGATTTCCCCATTAGCGGACATGTAGAAATGCGTTACGATGCTACTTTAAAAAAAGTTATCTATGAGCCTGTGCAGATAGAACCAAGAGTAGTCGTACCTAAAGTAATTCGAAATGATAATCGATATGTTGCTGACTGAGGAAATGTAATGATTGAGCTGAAAAATTATACTTTAAATTTCGGACCACAACATCCTGCAGCACATGGAGTTTTAAGGTTGGTTATGGAGCTTGAGGGCGAGACAATTGTCAGAGCCGACCCTCATATAGGATTATTACATCGTGCAACGGAAAAACTTGCTGAAAATAAACCATATTTACAAAATATAGGTTACATGGATAGATTAGATTATGTATCTATGATGTGTAATGAACATGCCTATGTACGCGCCATCGAAAAAATGCTCGATATTGAAGCACC
>PKDH01000007.1 GCA_002863045.1 Legionella sp. | reverse complement strand
AAAACGACCGTTTTATTGACTAGAACCTACTTGACTACCAGGTGATTGAATTTAAAGGACGCGTTTAGTTAGAAAACCCTGGCAAGTAATCAACGTAAAGCATAAGATAGCTTACCCAGACTTACTGAACTTTTACACGCTTATGAAAATGGGTTATGCGCGGGTTTCTACCCTTGAACAAAATTTAGCCTTACAAATCGATGCCTTACAACAGGCAGGCTGTCAAAAAATCATCACCGATGAAGTCAGTGGGGCGGTCGCTGAGCGCCCAGGCCTCATACGACTAAAAGAACAACTACGTACCGGTGATACGGTGGTGGTATGGCGCTTAGATAGATTAGGGCGTTCACTGAAACACTTGATTGCCTGGGTCAATGAGTTTGACGCCATGGGGGTGGGGTTTACCAGTTTAGAAGAAGCGATTAATACGTCTACCTCGACCGGACAACTGCTTTTTCATCTCTTTGGCGCCCTTGCGCAATTTGAACGCAGCCTGATTCAAGAGCGCACCCAAGCAGGTCTAGCCGCAGCTCGCGCTCGCGGACGATTAGGTGGGCGCCCCAAACGCTTAGACCGTAAGCAAAGACAACTAGTGGTGAAACTCTACCATGAACGCCAACATAGCATCAAAGACATTTGTCAGCTGATGAACATTTCTAAGCCTACCCTCTATCAATATCTGAAAGAAAAGAATGAGTAAAAATTGATAGACTTTTGGAGGTAATCTTACCACGAAAAAACGGATACTAATTTATTAATTTGCTAATAAATACTTAAGGTAAAACAGGTATACTAACGTTTTAGTTAATATTTTGGAAAATTCGATGGTGTTGAACAAAGATGAAGTAAGCAGTACGCAGCCTATATTGACAATAGTTGATACAAATCAAGTTAATTCAGAACAAATACTAGATGCTACAAAAGGTTATCTAAGAATAGAACGAGAAACTACAGAAATAATACGTCTTGAAGCCGACTGCAATAAATATATGGAAACAATGCAAAATAAATATAATAAAGATTGCTTACAAGCATTATACCCTTCCTTTGAAAGACTGTCTAACTTAGGACTAACGAAATCTTGTGAGTCTTTATATCTCACGCATTGTAACTTGGAATGCAAAAGCGAAAAACCACATGAGGCTGAACTACATATTTCTCTTTGCAGCTCTTATAGGATAAATTATCTGGCTTTCGAGATGATTAGAAAAATTATTAGTTCTATTGTAGTCAAAGTAGCAATTCATACTTGCATTAATAACGATGTTGAAGCCAAAATTCATGCACCACTTGTTATATCATTAACGGCAAGTGCTTCTCCAGAAGATATTGCGAAATTAATAAATCAAATAGAGTGTTGGTTTAAAATAGCAAGTCTTTATGGAGATATTATTGAAACAAAATTTGCTCCTAAAAATCACATTGCGCTCGGCATCTATTGTACTCTATCGCTACCTAACCAAGATAATGAGTATATCGACAAATTTTCTGAGCAAGTAAAGGAGAATATAGTCAATCTTAAACAGCAAGTATCTGAGGAATCAAATATTAAAGCCATGCTAACAAAGGCAACATATTATAATGAGTTTTTTGATACAATTAATGAGTTAGTTGGTAGTAAATTCGCTCAGATAGAAAAAAATAATTACAATACTGAAAGCCTATGCCAACAATTTATTGTAGACGCTACCAAAGCTCTTCAAAATCTAGAAAATCTAATAAAAGATGAATGCAGCGACAAGCTTGAATCTCAATTAGTTCGATTAAAATCACATCTTGAGAAAATAAATAAAAAGTTTGACAAAGCATTAGCTAGAACAGACTCTTTTTATAGATTTCTTTATTCTAATTCCTATATAGAATCAATTAAATTATCAAAAGACAACTGTAAAAAAAACATTGATGATATTACGGGATGGCTTGAAAATGGCGTGATAGAACTATCATTTACATAATCGATAAAACATTAAATAATCTGAAATATTATTATACGTTATAGGCGATTTGGTAATTGAAAAAACTCTATTTTTGGCTCTGTTGCAAAAACTTTTAGGAGTTAAAAAACACAAATTCTGGACGCAAATTAGCTGTATAAACCAAACTGCTCGTTGATAAAAGAAATCTCAGTACGCGTACCATACATCCATTTTTTAAACTGTCCCTTTTTAAACATACGCATTACTTCAAATCCTTTTAATGTAACATAAGCCGTTTTCATTGACTGAAATCCACCGGTGGGTTTAATCAATCGCTTGAGTTTGCCATGGTCAGCTTCCAGACGATTGTTACGATATTTAATTTGTAGATATGCAACATGGTTGGCTAGTTTTTCTTCTTGTTTCAATTGGGTAATCGCTTGATGGTAGGTAGGGTTTTTATCCGTATTAATAATACTTACATCACACGAAGGATTATTATTGATAAGCTTGGTTAGAAAGCGCTTAGCGGCTATTATATTTCGACGATGGGATAAATAAAATCAATGGTATTACCTTGTTCATCAATCGCGCGATACAGATATTTCCATTGCCCCTTTACTTTGATATACGTCTGGTCAAGGTGCCATCGCCGGGCATAAGCTTGTTTATACCAATCAAGCCGCTGCTTTAACTTAGGGGCATAATCCTGCACCCAGCGATAAACCGTCGTATGATCGACAACCACACCACGCTCAGCCATCATCTCCTCTAAGTCTCGGTAGCTGATGCCATATCGACAATACCATCTGACACCTTGCATGATCACTTCGCCATGAAAGTGACGCCATTTAAAATCAACCGGTTGATAGGTAGCCATTGCTTTTTCCAGAACTTTGTTTATCTAAGTATAGATTCTGAAATTTTTTGCAACGGAACCGAAAAATCTTAGCACATAAGTTGGTAGAACAAGATGGCGCAAGCGTGAGTCGAGCTTGTCGCGTTGTTGGTATTGATAGAAAAACCCATCGCGCCAAAACGTCTACGCCAGGCATAAATAGATGCCTCTGAGACAGCATGTCGCTTCGCAACTTCTGGTACTGAATCTCTATCGGTTTCTCGTAAAATGCGGACGATTTGTTCTTCTGAATAGCGTTTCTTTTTCATAATAATCCCCCAGGTGCAGGGAACATTATCTCTAAATTAGTTTGGTAGGAAAATCACGGAGCAGGTCATCAGGCCTTAGAGTAACTTTTCGTTCCAATGTTTGTCACACCCCATCACCTATTTGTTAGCGATGCACTATAGCATCTTTGAGTAGGTGGCCAAAATCACTGTACCACTACAATACGTTGGTTATTATCGATCAAGGCTGGGCGCTTGATAACGCATTGGCTCCAGAGTTCTAGCCTGACCAAACAAAGCACTGTTATGCGTTGATAACGCAACTGTTGGAGTTTCAGTTAATGCAAACTGGGCTTGTGGTGTATCAAGTCGTGCCATTAACGCTTCAAATTGCTTACTAAGGACGATGATTTGTTGCTGAAGCAGCTTACTCTCCTGCGCTCTTTCTTGTTTCTCTTCCTGCAGACGTGCCTCTCTTGCTTGTCGTTCTTGCATCATTACTTCCTGCAGACGTGCCTCCCTTGCTTGTCGTTCTT
>PKDH01000012.1 GCA_002863045.1 Legionella sp. | reverse complement strand
GCTAATAGAGCCAGAAAATAAGATAAAGTAGGTTTGGATGCAGTATTATCTGGAATGATAAATCGCACGAATGTTTCTATTTGCCAGTCAGACTCATTAAATTTAATCGTATATTCCTCTAATTTTTCTCACGTAAAAACATGAAAAAAAACAATCAATTATTTTGAAAAATTCTTTCTTAGTCATCGTGGATTAGTTGAAACGGTCTTTGACCAACTAAAAACAATTTGCCATATCGATTATTCAAGACATCGTAAGCCGGATAATTTTGTCATTAATCTAATTTCTGGTCTCATAGCCTATATACTTAAACAAAGAAAACCTGTTTTAAAATTACATAACAAAATCGAAAATATTAAATTAATTACATCGAACTGAGGTTAATAAGTAATCTCAAATTATACTTGTTTTAAAAAATTTCTATATTTTATTTTGAAAATAACCGGTATTTTATTATATTTATTTGTATATGAATGAAATATAAACAACAAATTTAAATAATGTTGTTACTTTGAAAGAATAAATCAATATTATCTGAGTTTGTTCAGTTCAATTGATACGATAAGACGCTTCATCTTAAGTCTGTTTAAAAAAATATGTGATTGTGCTTGTAAATTGATAACAAATTTATTGAATAAAATAACATTATTGTTAAAATATTTCCGCTATATAGTTTTTTGAAGTAAGGAATATAAGTTAATAAATTTTAGGAGTAATTTACATGAGTTGTGTTATAGAATTTCCAGAATCGTTTATTAAAGTTAATTTTTGTAGCAAAGGAAATAAACAAAAAATCTTAATTGATGTTTTGACAAAATATAGCGAAATAGATATTTATAAACTTGCCTCAATATTAGATGTTTCGGCGAATCAACTTCAAGATATTTGTAATGGGGAAGGATTTTTAATTGGAGAGCCAGCAGATAGTTTAGCTCAACTGTTTATCATGTTCTTAGGAAAACATTTCTTCCAGAAATGGACTTTGATTAGAAGTTTTGTAGATTAGACCTTTTATAATTATTTTGCTAATTATTAGTGAAATTATCAAATAAACAAATATATGTCGCTACCATAATGTAATGTGGAAAAAGAATTTTATCTTATAGCTATTATTTGAATAAATTTAGTTAAAAAGATATTCTTGGTGACATTTGATTAAACATACTAAATAAAACTTCATATGTTTTTTGATAAATATTGGGACTGCTTGATTCTCTAGGTCCTGCAATATTCAAAATTTGTATATTATAATTTTCGATCCATTCCTGTACTACATTGATATCTTGATAGGCATTGGCAAGATTTATAATTAGGTAGGGTTTTTTTAGGTTTTTTGTTTCTTGAAGTGTTAATAAAGTACCATCTTTTATTTTTTCAGGAAGAGGCCAAGATGGAACAATAATCAATGTTCCATCTGAATCTTGAATATTCAGTTTTGTGCGCTCATCAGGGTTAGCTGTGGTTGCCTCGACCAATGAAGGATATTGCTCACGAATATCCTTCATATTCTCATCCAGCCCGCCGTTGGGGCACCACCCACCAAGCTCAAGCCCCATTTCGTCGGCAAAGCGCAAGCTTGCTTGATCAACACCTGTTTGACCACCTGAAACGATTTTTAAAATCACTAAAAGTATTCCAAATTATTTTTTATATATTTAAACGGCGTAAATTTATGTGGTAAATCATAAATATCGATACCGGTAAGGTGTTTAAGATAAGCAACTAAAATACTCACAGGCCCTGCAAATATAACAGTATATGCTACCTTAATAGAAAAACTTATGATAACAACATCAATAATTTTTTTAAATGGAATAGATGCAAGCTCCATCATTAGTATAGCGATAAATGAATATAGTGCTTCTGAAATTGTTGATGAGCCTAAGCTTCTAAGCCAAAAATATCGCCCTTTTAGAAGCACTTTCCAACGTGACAATAGATATGAATTAGTTAGATTGGCAACAATGTAAGCAACAAACCCACTTATATTAATTCTAACTAAAGACCAACCTAAAACTTCATTATAAGCTATTTGACTGTTAAAAGATGATGGATGTGGCGCATTAACGACAAATTGGCAAATTACAATAAATAAAGTTTGTGATAAAAATCCTGTAATCACAACAACACGAGTTATTTTATAACCATAAATTTCTGCAATAATATCATCAAGAATAAAAATTATAGGCGATGTAAAAGTGCCTCCTAAAACGAATAAATTCTCTTCTCCTATATATCGATTAGTTAAAATAGCATTACATAGCATAATACTCATATAAATCATACATAGTATGATAAGTACCATATACTGATAAGGATTTCTAAGATTTTTTTGATGATATTGTGCAACCAATAGATTCATTTTATTTAATCAATTGTAAATGTTTAGCTTTTTTGAATGAATTCTGTGATATAGATATCGAATTATTTAATTTAAATCCAGCCAATACCCCAATACAAAAAGCTTGAGCTGCATCGAATTCTGCTATTAGAACCTGAGATAGAGCAATATCTCTTGGATCCATCAAAAGTATTTGATTCGTAATACAATGTCTAAAGCCTAAGCGACCAGTTCTGTCTTGAAACTCTAATTCGTGATAACCATATCGTTTTATCAAATTTTTTTCAGAAAAGTGATGTAATTTAATATTTTTTTTTATCTTATTATCCGCTCGCAATCTAATAATTTTGGAATATTCAATACCAACAAAACATCCTTGGATAGGATGTAGTCCGTGCAAAATAGTTATATCAAAAGCAATTTCTTCGATGGTTAATTTAATGACGGCTTTAGTATTAATGCATTGAATCTTGTAGTATTCTTGTCCGTTTTTAAACTCATAATCAACAATCTTATACAAAATATATGAGTTAAAACTTTTGTTATCATAAATCATGCTTTTAATTAAATTTTTAAGCAATTGAAATAAATTTTTTTCTGAAAAATTCATATATTCACGCTTTTCTATTTTGAAAAAGCGTTAAAAATACCACAGCAATAATTTCATGATGTTTTTTAGAGAAATCTAAAATTTTCGCGTTTTGACTTACTGAATAAAGCTGCCAATCTGGTGGATCAATGCGTAATTCTCTCAAAGTCAACTCATTACTATCTTTTAAATTAACTAAGACAAGATCACCATCAGATGGTTTAAGTTCCGGGTCTAAAATAAAAATAGTTCCTGGTTGAAAAGGTGGGTACATAAAGGGACGGCTTTCTAGAGCATATGTTTTTTTACTAATTTTTTGATTTTTTTCAATAGTTATTGGTACCCACATTGGCCATTCTTTTGAATGAGCGTCTGGTAATTTTTTTACCTGTTCCCAATCATACACAGGAACAAGTAATGATTTAGACTGAGAAATTAGTTCATTTTGTACAAAATTATTAGTTCTGATTAATGCATCTACAGAAATATCAAAATAACTAGCAATCGTTTGTAGGGTAGATACTCTTGGATCGGTTGTTTCTCCAGATAATAAACGTCTAATTGTCATTACTGGAATATTAAGCTCTTGCGCAACTTTGCTTTCTGTGGTGTTTTTTAATTTTATTAAGTAACTAAGATTTTCAGCAATAATGCTTCGATGTTCACGATCAAATGATAAAGACTTTACGTTCATGCCGTTTTTAATGACTAAATCTGTGAAATCGTATTTTAAACTATTTTTGTTGATTAGGTCGATGATATTGACCTAATTTGATGAATCAGACTTCACATATTTAGCTTTTTCAAAATTATTAAAAATAATTTAAAATGTTTTTATTTGATCTTAATAATTTTTTATTATGTCAAAAAAATAACGTTTCTATCATCGTTTTAGGTAAAAACCATCTAAATCAGTTTTGGACGAAGGTGATAAGAAAGCTTACCATACCATTTGCAATGAGCACCTAACCAAATCTACTGACCACTACATATTTATATTTTGCGCATATAAATCTATACGCAGCTGATTATCGCCTTTCAAGATTTCAAAATTTCCCAGTTTGTAATGACAT
>PKDH01000050.1 GCA_002863045.1 Legionella sp. | reverse complement strand
ATAATGATATTCAAGGGTTTCTGCAGAAATATGTGGGCTTAATGCATCTTTAGCGTAAGGCAGCTCAGGTAAAGTAAATGACATGGGTATCTCCATATAATAAAAAAGAAAGTATTGTCTAGTGTAGCAAAATAATGAGCAGATTCAATCTGAATAAAACGGTCAAAGCAATTCGTCTATTCATAAGAAAGCGGTTGCATGGTTGCGAAATGGTCTTATTTTCGCCATAATTATGTTTTTTCTCTATCGTTAAAGTGAGCTTTTTTATGGAAACTCTGGATAAAATCAAACAACAAATCAGTGATAATGCCATTATTCTTTATATGAAAGGTTCGCCTGAGCAGCCTCAATGTGGCTTTTCAGCGCGTGCTGTGCAATGCCTTAATGCATGTCAAGCTGATTATGCTTATGTAGATGTTCTAGCGCATCCAGACATTCGCCAAACGCTACCATCTTTTGCTGATTGGCCTACATTCCCACAGCTTTATGTCAAAGGTGAGCTTATTGGTGGGTCAGACATCATCGCTGATTTGTATGAGCAAGGTGAGCTTGAGCAAATCATCAGCGAATCTAAGTAAACCATCATGTGGCATGCGCCACTTTATTAATCCAAGGAGAAATACATGAGTGTGCTAGTTGGTCGCAAAGCCCCAGATTTTACCGTATCCGCCGTTTTAGGAGATGGCGAAATTACGGATAAATTTAATCTGTATGAAACGTTAAATGGCCAGTATGGCGTTGTCTTTTTTTATCCACTTGATTTTACGTTTGTTTGTCCATCTGAGCTTATCGCGCTTAATAATCGTATGGCAGCTTTTCGTGAGCGCCAAACTCAAGTGATTGCAGTTTCCATTGATTCACAGTTTACGCACAATGCTTATCGTAATACGCCGGTTGAATCAGGCGGAATTGGTCCGGTCGAGTTCACTCTGGCAGCTGACATTAACCATACCATTTGCCAATCTTATGGCATTGAGCATCCTGGTGCTGGTGTGGCGTTTCGCGCAGCTTTCATCATCGATAAAGCCGGTATGGTACGCGCTCAAATCGTCAATGATTTGCCCATTGGCCGTAATATTGATGAAATCATCCGTTTAATCGATGCGGTACAATTTTTTGAAGAACACGGTGAAGTATGTCCAGCAGGTTGGTCACGTGGTGAAGCTGGAATGAAAGCATCGAGTCAAGGCGTTGCTGATTATCTAGCGGCTCATTCTAAAAAACTTTAATGCTCATTTATTAGGGTCATATGCTGCCAATGATTGAGCATATGACAGAATAATTCTGCGGTTTTAGTGGCATCATAAATCGCAGAATGAGCTTCTCTTGGATCAAACTCAATATTTGCTGCATGCATAGCTTTTGCTAGAACGGTCTGACCATATAAAAGACCGGCAAGTGTGGCTGTATCAAAACAGGTAAAACTGTGAAAAGGAAAAGATATATTAGTGCGCTTGGCGGCATTTTTTAAAAATAATAAATCAAACCAGGCGTTATGCCCCACTAAAACCGCACGATGACAGCCAGTTTCTTTTAAAGCTCGCTTGATGGGTTTGAATAATGCTGTTAAAGCTTCAAACTCTGAAACGGCGAATCTTAGCGGCTGAAAGGGATCAATTTGGTTAAAATCCAGAGAAGCTTGGTCAAGTTTTGCACCTTCAAATGGTAAAACATGTTCAAAATACATTTTATCTGATTGAAATCGATGCTGCTCATCAAGGGTAATTAAAACTAAACTTATCTCAAGTAAGGCGTGTTGTTCAGGACATACGCCGGCGGTTTCAATATCAACCACCACCGGCAAAAAACCACGAAAACGGTCTTTAATGGTTTTCATGTGGGCAATCTTTTTAAGATGGTGCATACATCACACTCCAATCAAGGGTTTGACCTGCGGCAATAGGGATGACTTTTTCTTCACCAAAAGGCAAATACATCGGCACCTCAAAGGGTTTTTTAACCAATTCAATTTTCGTTGAATTAGGCGCAAAGCCGTAAAACTGCGCGCCAAAAACACTCATAAAATCATTAAGCTTGGGTAGAATATTCAGTGTTTCAAAAACATGCGCATACAACGACAGTGCATAAGGTGCCGAATAGATACCCGCACATCCACAGGCACTTTCTTTTTGCTGCTGGGTATGCGGTGCGCTATCTGTACCAGCAAAAAAGCGTGGATGACCTGTTTTGATAATTTGATGCAGCGCTTGTTGATGGCGCGCGTGTTTTAATATAGGCAAACAATAATAGTGAGGTTTCAAACCATGGGCGAGCAAATGATTGCGGTTATAAAGCAAATGGTGCGGCGTGATGGTCGCAGCGACATTATCTGTAGCATGTTCAACGAACTCCACAGCCTCTTGGGTTGAAATATGCTCAAGGACAATTTTTAATCGTGGAAATTGTTTAACAATATCACTTAAATATTCTTTAATAAACTGTGCTTCACGAGCAAATACATCGCCTTCTAATACTTCGCCATGGACTTGTAAAACCAATCCTTGCGTTTGCATAAGGTCTAGTAAAGGGTAAAGCGCGCGGACTGAAGTCGCACCTTGTGCTGAGTTGGTGGTAACACCTGCTGGATAGAGCTTAGCGCCAACAATAAAAGGATAAGTGCCGCTAGCTATCAAATCATCAGGCTTAACCGTATGATTTAAATAGAAAGTCATCAGCGGATTAAACTTAGAATTTTTAGTACATGCCGCAAGAATACGGGTGCGATAAGCGATTAAATCAACTAAAGAGGTAAGAGCGGGGTTAAGGTTAGGCATGACCAAAGCACGGGCGAAATAGCAAGCAGATGCATCAACCGTTTGTTTTAAAAATAAACCATCGCGTAAATGAACATGCCAATCATCAGGTTGATTAATTGTGATAATTTGCATGAATTGTCCTGAATTAATTTGCTAATTTTGGTTAAGTATACCAAAATGATTTTGCTTGTAGGAAGTTGATTTGAAATATATTGTTAACTAATTAACAAACATGCTTACAAAGCAGGCTTATTGAACCCTGGTTTATTTTTTTAAGCCAATAATCGGAAATTTTCATGGAAATAATGTTGACTTTGCTAAAGTCGCGTTTGATAATTTGTCCATGTACGTTCTCGGTTAGAGCGATGATTGCGTACTGTTGCTGTTTTAAAAGTTAAGAAACAGATAACAAAAACCGGAAATTAATAATAAAAAGTGGAGATGAAGCATGTTAAATTTGAAAAAAACGGCATTAGCTGTTCTTGCTTTAGGAAGCAGTGCAGTATTTGCTGGTACCATGGGTCCTGTTTGTACCCCTGGTAGCGTCACTGTTCCTTGCGAAAGAAATGCTTGGAGTTTCGGTGGTAAAGCTCTTTATCTACAACCAGTTAGCCAACAATTTGCAGGTTTCCAAACCACTGCTACTGGTACTCGTTTCAATGACTTTGATCATGATTGGAACTGGGGTTTTCAATTAGAAGCATCTTACCTATTTAGTACTGGCAGTGATTTAACTGTTAACTGGTACCATTTACAAGATACAACAACTCGTACTCAAAACGTTTTCTTCGTCGACCCAACTGGTGCAACACCTGGTTTTAACGCGATCACTCGAGTTCGTTATGAGCCACAATGGGATGCAGTAAACGCTGAGTTCGGTCAGCATGTTGATTTTGGTGAATTATCTAACATTCGTTTCCATGCTGGTGCGCAATACGCTCGCATTGAAAACGATTTCCGTGCTGGAATCGTTCCTGCTGCAACACTTCCTTTAAACACTGCACGTGTTAACAGTGAATTCAACGGCTTTGGTCCTCGAGTTGGTGCTGACTTATCTTATGGTTTAGGTAATGGCTTCAACATTTATGCTAACGCTGCTGGTGCATTGTTAGTTGGTGACAGCAAATTCAATGCAAACACTGCATTATTTGGTTTAGCTGCTGGTAACACCAACGGTTCTAAAACTTCTGTTGTGCCTGAATTAGAAGGTAAATTAGGCGCTAACTACACATTCGCAATGGCTCAAGGCGCATTAAGCGTT
>PKDH01000023.1 GCA_002863045.1 Legionella sp. | reverse complement strand
ACAAAATACTAATATATGGGTACACTGGATCATTGAGAAGGCCAGTTTTATGCGTAAAGCTCAAGGCCAAGTCAATGAGCGTCAGGAGAAAGTCTTACTTCGCTTGTTTCGAGCAGGTCCTGATGGATTTACAGGTGGTTTAAGTGCAAAAAATTATATGAGCATCACAGGGATTGCCATTGCCACTACCACAAGAGACTTACGCGATTTAGTTGAGAAAAACTTCCTAAGAAAAACAGGCGAACGCAAATCAACTCGATATTACCTAAACATCAATATTCCAGGCTTAAATTAAATAAGTGGATTTAGTTGTAGTAACTCAGACTTTATCTGACAATTGCCAACCTAGATTACATTTCTTTTAAGCTAAGCCAGTTCTCGATAGCCTGCTTGGTCTGCGCTAGACCAACCTTAAATTGCTTGTAAGCATGCTTGATTGACGCGTCTTTTTCAGTTTTAATGCTTATCTCAAGTGCGCGAGTCTGTTGAAGAAGCTTTGTGGTGGCGCAATATAAACAGCTGCTTTTAAACGTATGAACAACGCGACCCAAAGCCTCCCAATCTTTTATTGAAAAATATTGGTCTATTTCATCAACGATGCTTGTCATGCTTTCTTTAAGCATGAGTTTGAGCATTTTTTTAAATTCATCTTTTGAGCCAAGTTGGCTTATACCAAGTTCTACATCAAGCAGTGTGTCTGCGTTTTCGTCACATGCTGCATTTGGTTGGTTTAAATGATTATCTGGCTCTAAGGCTTTGCCAAAGCGCTTTATAAAAGTCATGACTGTTTTTTCAGTCAGTGGTTTTTCACATACTTCTATCATGCCGCTTTGAGTACCTTTCACGACCGCCTCTTGTTTGGCGTGAGCGGTAAGGCCAATTACAGGGGTGGGTTTGGCATTTGGACGCTTTTCACGTTCAAATTGTGTCATTTTCTCAGTTAATTCAAAGCCGGAATAATCAGGCAGGCCGATATCGGTTAGTACGAAATCAAAGGAATTTTGAGTAAATAATTTAAAAGCTTCCTGGCTGTTCGCTGCCAAAAAAACCTCACAAGAAGCTTTTGTAAGTAGGTTTTTAGCAATCGTTTGTGCCATTAAATTATCTTCTACTAAGAGAACCTTTGCACTTTTATTGCCCATATATGCAGTGGTCGTAATTTGGGAAGGTACCTCTTTTTCATACTTATCCGAGACTTTAGATAAAATGTCATTTTTCACTACACTGCTTTTTTTAAATGGAAGTATAAGTGAGATACAGGTACCACGACCTACTTCACTGTCCACTTGTATTTCACCGTTTAATAGCTTCAAATAGTTTTGCACAATATGAAGTCCCACACCATAACCATCAAATTTGCCTTCATAAGCAGGATTAGAGCGATAAAATTGCTCAAAAATTTTATTTAAATCTTCTTTTTGAATGCCAATACCTGTATCTATAATTTGAGTTTTAATAATAATATCGTCGTTTTGTTCGTATATTTTACGCACTTTAATTGTAATGCAACCATTATGCGTGAATTTAATTGCATTTCCTAAAATATTTAAGAAAATTCGATAAATTTTTTCTTTATCCGATTGCACATACTTAGGTAACTTTTTATCGATATCGAGTTTAAAATGAATTGATTTTAATTGTAGAGAAGGAAGTTCTAATGCAGAAATACGTTGCAATAAATCTTCTAGACTAAAGGTATCTATTTTTAATACTTGTTGATCGAGACGGTTAGAAGCTACCACATCTAGTACACTATTTAACAATGACAAAAGTTGCGCACCGCTCATATTAAGCATATGCGCATAGTGTTTGATGTTATCTTCACAAGACTCATGTTCAATTAAATTGGCAAGTCCAATGATGCCCGTCAACGGTGTTCTTATATCATGACTCATGTTGGCAATAAACTCAGCTTTTGCCTTATTGGCTAATTCCGCCTTTTTTCTTGCCTTCTCGAGGGTAAGCTCTGTTTTTTTTCTTTCAGTAATATCGTGAAAAATTCCTAAAACACCCATTATTTGGTTGTTATCAGCAATAAGAGGTACTTTATTGGTCAGCAGATATAATTCTCTATTATCAGCAAGCATAATAGTTTCTTCAATATTTGATTTAGGTTGGCGCGTGCGCATAATATCAAGATCATCTTGGCGGTAGAGCTCTGCTTGTTTTTGACCCCAGGGTAAATCAAAATCAGTTTTACCAATAATATCACTCGTCTTTTTTAGACCAGCAATCATAGCAAAAAAAGAGTTACATCCCACAAAAATACCATCACTATCTTTCCAAAAGATAGCGGCAGGCATATCGTTGACGATGTCTGATAAAAACTCTTTATGTAACCAGTATTTTTCTTTATTCATCCTTGTACTCAATAGAGTTATTAAGGTTTAAGTCCTTTTACTTGACGACTTTCTGTAGTATCAATGGAGGATTGACTAAAAAAAGAAATCAAATTTCTTTTTTGTTTTAAGTGGTTTAATACTTGTGTCACGATTGTTGGAATATTATCAGCTGTTATGGAATTTACCCCATACCGTTCAAGTTGTTCTAACACAATTTTATGATGTTGTTTATCAAAGGGAATTGCTTGTTGTTTAACTTGTTCTTTTATATCGTTGATGCAACGTTTAATGAGCTGATGGGCTACGATATGTTGTTTTACTAAATCATGAGTAATTTCAGCATTATCTTGCATGTAAAATAATTTCATACAGGGAGTAGATATTAAACCTACGCATTCTGAGCGAATACCGTGATCATCTCTGATATTAAAAATATGTTCAGGTTTTTGTAAATCCTCAAGAGATAACTTACCTTTAGTTTGCACAATACCGAATTTTACATCAATTGCCTGGGCATCTTTCATCGCAGGAATATATTCACTGACACCAGCAATAATAGATGCCGCAATCTCATCTTTTTCAGCTTGGGTGGCATGACCATCAAGCAATCTTTGCGCTCTTTTAGACATATTGAGTGCCGTTGATGCTTCCATATTAGTTGTTTTTGCATAGGTCATCATGGCACGTCCGTTACCCATGTTAGACATCATGCAATGTTGACCCATGCAAAAAAACATGGAATTCGTATGCAATAGAGCATCAGGTAGCTTAACTTCAACCAGCGTTTTTAAACGATTACTTCGCTGATGGGGTAGCATGCGCACGCCAACTTGGTCGTTTAAAGCTTCTATTTCTTGCCAGGTAGCATTAATCAAAAAATCAGTATCAAAAAATATCAATTCTCCATTTTTTTCGGCTTGTATCTTAAATCGCTGCTCATTTAATTTTCCCTTGGAGAGCTTGGTCACCAATGTATGCTCATGTAGAGTGATATTAGGATGTGCGGTGATTAACTCTCTTAAATGGCGATTAAATCGTGACCAATCGAAAAGGTGTTCTGCTGTTTCGACTACTGTGTCAACTATTGACATATTGATATCATTTTGATAATCACGCGCAGGTAATATTCTATAAAAGCGTTCTGGTGGTCCAAAAACTTCATTGCTGGGATCTTCTTTAACAAGCCTAGTATATTCTGCTTTGATTGCATCATAAGTTTCTAAAATGCGTGCCTTCGGCACATTTGAATCTTTGGTAATGATATAGCGACCGTGACGAATTGGTGATGAAAAATCAAGTTCTTGACCTATTAAAAATCCTGGGTATTTTTTTTGAACTTTAATGCTTGCATGTAAATATGCCAGTGCAGTTTTTACATCTGTATAGTGAAAACCATGCCCCATTCTACCGGGATTTCTGCCACTAGAGCCCAAACCCAACTTATTTTTTTCAATAATGGTTATGGAATAGCCGTGGTTAGCAAGCTCGAGTGCTTCTAACATTCCTGCCGCACCACCGCCGATAATGATAATTTTTTCCATAAGTAAGTTATAAATTAGTTTGATATTGTTTATTGTAGAGTAATACTGCCCAATATAAAAGCAGTATTACTTTCTAAATTAAAGTTAGAATAGATTTTGTGGCATTATTTGTGCAAAAACTTAATTATTTATTATGGTCATTTTGGGGGAGCTTTACATAAACTTACATCAATATTAGATGTTTCAATACGCTTGAAGTAAGGTGATTTAATAAATATATAGATCTAAGTGGATTTAATGCTATTTGCAATGAGCACCTAACCAAATCTACTGACCACTACATATTTATATTTTGCGCATATAAATCTATACGCAGCTGATTATCGCCTTTCAAGATTTCAAAATTTCCCAGTTTGTAATGACAT
>PKDH01000019.1 GCA_002863045.1 Legionella sp. | reverse complement strand
GTTGGGGTCGATACATGCCTTCCATATCAAGACTAAGCTTATGCTCAGCAAGTTGATAATGCAGATGCTCAGGATAAAGCTCAGATGCCTTTGGGACCAAAACATAATCAACGTGCTGTTTTTCAAGCAATGCCAAATCATCTGCAAGCGTACGTGGGTAGTGTTGATAATCACTAGGGTCATTAAATTGTAGTGGGTTGACAAAAATACTCACGGCAGTTAAGTGATTGTCTTGTAAGCTTTGTGCGAATAAAGAGCTATGCCCTTGGTGTAAATTGCCCATCGTTGGCACAAATCCAAGTGTGCTAGTTGTTGCCAGGGTTAAACGCGCTTGCTGCCAGGCGGCAAGGTCGGTAAAAATGCGCATAAAATCTCCAGTTAATAAGTATGTTCGGCGGCGGGGAAGGAAGCGTTACGCACTGCCTGAGCATACTGATTGATGGCTTGAAGCGTGAACGATTTACTGTGGGCGAACTGTTTTAAGAACTTAGGCTTAAAATCATCTTGCATGCCAAGCATATCGTGCCAAACCAAAACCTGGCCATCGGTATGATTGCCCGCACCAATCCCAATAGTGGGGATAGTAAGCGCTTGAGTAATGGTATGTGCTAGGGTTGCAGGTATGCATTCTAAAACCAAAGCGCAGCAACCAGCGTGTTCGAGTGCTTGGGCTTGCTCAAGTAATCTTTGGGCTTGTGGCTCAGACTTACCTTGAATGGTGTAACCTCCCAGCTGATGAACTGCTTGGGGCGTTAAGCCAATGTGGCCTATGATGGCAATGCCTGCTTTGACTAAATAGCTAATGGTTTGACAAGTGGTGTCATCCCCTCCCTCAAGCTTGATAGCTTGGGCGCCGGCTTGCATCAAGCGTTGGACATTATGAATGGTGATAGAGCGTGAAGCTTGATAGCTTAAAAAAGGCAAGTCACTGACAACGAGTAATGGTTGTGCGCCACGGGCCACAGCCGCGGTATGCAAGCACATCATGTCTATCGTGGCCATTACAGTGGTCTCAAAGCCATGAACCGTCATGGCCACTGAATCACCAACTAAGACACAATCAAGCGTGGACTGCGCAGCAATTTTGGCAGAGGGATAATCATAGCAAGTCAGCATGCTAATTTTTTGACAACGTTGTTTTTTACGTTTGAAATCGGTGACCTTCATTTTGCACCCCGAGCAGGTGAAATGGGTGCCGATATAACACAGTGTTTAGGTACTTGCCTCATGGCTTGAGTCCTTATGGTTGATAAATATATATAAAGTCGCCATCAAATGTTAGCGCTTGGGCTATTTTAAAGAACGCGCATCGAATTACAAGATAGGTTATGATGCTTATTTTGTCATAAATAGGTAGCATCATGCTTTTAGAAAACGCACCAATAACACCCGGAGATCATGCTTTTTCTTTTGAAGGCGCTCATGGCCTTCTAGAAGCTATTTTAACCATACCTCCACAAAAAAATGGTGAAGACATCGTTATTTTAGGTCATCCTCATTCTTTGCAAGGCGGCACTATGAGTAATAAAGTCATCACAACTTTAGCGCGCGCTTGTAAAGATTTAGGGCTTATTAGTATTCGGTTTAATTTTAGAGGGGTGGGCCGCTCAGCTGGTGTATATGATGAGGGCATAGGTGAGAGTATGGATATGGTGCAGCTGTCTAAGCTTTGTCTTGAGCGTTGGCCTGCCAGCCGTTTTATTTTTGCTGGATTTTCGTTTGGTTCTTATGTGGCGTATCGCGCGGCTTGTATCAGCCAAAATACCAGGCTTTTGACCGTTGCTCCACCGGTGCATCATTTTTGCTTTACAGAGTTTAATTTTCAACCAGCGTCATGGATGATTTTTCAAGGTCGAACTGATGAGGTAGTGTCAGCGGCTGAAGTGACCCAATTTGCACAATACGCAACGCCTGCTTTACCCATTGTTTGGTTTGATAACACCGGCCATTTTTTTCATGGTCAATTATTGGTACTGCGTGAACAAATGGTACGATGGCTAAAAAGTGTGAAGATATCATGACCACACTGCCAGACTATTATCAGCAAGCCATACAAAACCACGATATCCGGTATGATGCTGCACAATTACCCATTCTTATTGCTTTGGAAAAATTGCGTCGGCAATTAACTCAAATTTGGCGCAGGCCGCGTTGGCTGGGTGGTAAACCCATTCAAGGCGTGTATATTCATGGCGCGGTTGGCCGCGGTAAAACTTTTTTAATGGATATGTTTTATGAAAAAACTCATTTAGTCCAAAAAAAACGCTACCATTTTCACTATTTTATGCAGCAAATAGATTTAAAACTGAGAAAAAAGCAAGGCCATATCAATCCAATTCAATTGATTGCTTATGAGTTTTCTCAAACTACAAAGCTTTTGTGTCTGGATGAGTTTATGGTCGATGATGTAGCGTACGCCATGATTTTAAGCGATTTATTACAAGCGTTATTTAGTTATGGCGTGGTGTTGGTCGCAACCTCAAATACGCTACCCGATGACTTATACCCAAATGGCGTGCAACGTGCGCGCTTTTTGCCAGCCATTCAAGCAATCAAGCATTTTTGTGCAGTTTTAACCCTCGCCGCCACCCATGATTATCGTCTCAATCGACCAAAATCATATTCAGCCTATCTCACACCTTTCTCATGTGCCACGACTAAAACTATGCTGCGTTTTTTCCACCACCAAGCGCCCAAACCAAGCCAACGTAAAAAAACCATCGAGATTCAAAAGCGTGCAATTGATTATTTAAGATGCGCCTCTCATATCATTTGGTTTGACTTTGCCAGCTTATGCGCTTTGCCTCGTTGCCAGCTTGATTATCTAGAGCTTGCCAATCAGTTTGCTTTTATCATGGTAAGTGGCATACCCCAACTAGATGATAGGCAGATCACTTCTGTTTTATTACTCATGCATTTAGTTGATGTCGCATATGACCAAGGCGTACAACTGGTTGTCTCTGCAGCAGTAGAATTAGATGCACTTTATGTTGAAGGTCGTTTGATGAAAGCTTTTAGGCGTACCAAAAGCCGCTTGTATGAGATGCAGTCTGCCGCCTATCAGGCACGTGTAGAGCTGCGTTGTTTAACCTAAATAATTCTATAAATGCATCGATCAAATGAGAATGATAATTACTATCATTTGTGTTAAACTAGCCATTTGCTATACAAAATTGATATCTATCATGCAGGCAATAAAATTAGTCAGTGGACAATGTTATCGCTTAGTTAGTTTTGCGAATACCCCAAAATTTTATAAGAATCGCTTGATGGCCATGGGTATTACCCGTGGTGTGGTTATCCAGGTAGTGCGTCAAGCGCCACTAGGTTGCCCTATACAAATTGAGGTGCGCGGCATTTCACTGACTCTACGCCGGGCTGATATTGCTACCATTGAGTGGGAGGCTATGTGACGCACGCTTTATTGGTAGGCAATCCTAATTGCGGTAAAACCACATTGTTTAATGCCTTAACGGCACAAAATCAGCGTGTTGGTAATTGGCCGGGTGTGACAGTTGAAAAAAAAACAGGCACCATTCAAACACCTCATCAAACCATGACACTTACTGACTTGCCTGGTCTTTACTCTTTATCGGTTGATAAAGAAGCAAGTTTGGATGAGCAGGTAACCATACAAGCCTTAACCACGATGCCCGCAGATGTGCTTATCAATGTGATTGACGCCAGTCATCTTGAGCGTCATTTATATCTAACGACTCAGCTTTTAGAATTGGGTAAACCATTGATTGTTGTGCTAAATATGACAGATGGTGCTAAGCAGCAAGGCATTGATATTGACATGCATAAACTTGCGCAACAACTTAATTGTCCGGTCATTGGTATGCAAGCTCACAAAGCCATCGGTGTATCAGCGCTTATTGACCAACTTGTATGTTTGCCTGCACCTAGTAATTTTGCGCTTGATATTACTCAAGAGTTGCATGATGCCCAAACGGCGTTAAGCCAGCATTTGGTTCAAGAAAAAAAATTAAATACAGTGCAGGCGTTATATCAAGCCAAACGTATACTCGAAAGCGGGGATGATATGCGTGATTATGCGTATATCATCGATGTCACCATGCCTTATGATATTTTGTATGCAGATAATCGTTATCAGCATATCCACACGCTTGTGCAATCAGTACAAAAGAAAAAAAACCATAGCAGTGAAAGCATAACCGCGCGTCTTGATAAAGTGGTTTTAAATCGCTTTATGGCCTTGCCTATTTTTTTTGGCGTGATGTATGCCATGTTTTTATTTGCCATTAAAGTGGGT
>PKDH01000031.1 GCA_002863045.1 Legionella sp. | reverse complement strand
AATTAACCGCAATATGATTTAAGTGTTCTAACAACCGAATTGCTGCAGGAACCGCTTGTTGCGACAATTGATTAAGCGTACCTTCGCCTGAGGTCATGGTAGCCTTAATACTTTTACTTGCTTGGCTTACATCGTCAGTGACATGTTTAAAGTTTTGGCTTAATTCACGCGTTAAACGTGGAAAATCTTGACTGGCTTTGGCCAGACTTGCCAGCATATTATCAGCATGCGTGATACTTTGAGCGATTTGTGTGTGTTGTTTAGCCAAAGATGAGGTAAAAAGTTCAACGTTTGTTAGTGTTTGTTTAAAGTCACGGATGCTTTTTTTATCTAAAATTTCATTGATACGCAGGCTAACATTATCGATGTTGGTTGAAACATCTTTTAAAAGTTTATCTACCTGATTTAATAAGGAAGGCTTGGTTGGAATGATAGGGTAGCGCTCATGAGGTAGCTTGCGTAAAGGTGTGAGTTTTGCCGATTCAGCCGATAAGCCAATGTAAGTATTGCCAGTGATGCCTTGGGTAATGAGGGTGGCAAATGTGCTGGTAGTAATAGGCGTGCCCTCCACAATATTAAGGAGAATTTTAACTTCTTGTGGGTCAGTATGGCTTAATTTAATTTTATAAACATTACCAACGGGCACGCCATTATATTTGACTTGAGAATCTTCACTAAGTCCGGCCACGGCTTCATGGATATAGACGGCATAAATCTGATAGTTCTTTTTATCAAAACCTGTAGAAAGCCATAAGATGGTGGCAAGTAAGCCTGTAGCCAGGATTAAAACAAATAAACCTACCAGCGTATAATTGGTTTTTTCTTCCACTTAAGCCTTCTCCTTTACGTGTTGATTAAAATAATCTTGAATAAGCGGGTGTTCATGATGTTTGAGTGTTTCCAAAGGCGCCATGGCTAATACTTTCCCCTCACCTAAAAAAGCAATTTTATCAACGCTTTTTAATGACTCCATATCATGGCTTATCATGACAATGGTTAAATTTAATGTTTTACGTAAAAATAAAATCAATTCGTCAAAACGTCTAGCGCCTTTGGGGTCTAAGCCTGTGGTGGGTTCATCTAGAAATAACAGCTCAGGGTCCATGGCAATGGCACGTGCGGCAGCCGCACGGCGTTGCATACCACCACTTAGCTCAACAGGATATTTGTGTGCTGCATCTT
Source organism: Legionella sp. (assembly GCA_002863045.1). Classification (GTDB taxonomy): domain Bacteria; phylum Pseudomonadota; class Gammaproteobacteria; order Legionellales; family Legionellaceae; genus Legionella_C. Next base: position 3,408 of record PKDH01000031.1, on the reverse strand, counting down.
TGGGTAGACCCACCAAAGCGAGCTTAAGCATGCCAAGCTTATGCGCTGTTTGTTTATCAAGGGTGGTAAATTCTTGAATAGGAAATAAGATATTTTCAAGGACTGTGCGCGCCGAGAATAAAGCACTATGTTGAAAAAGCATGCCCAAGCGCTGGCGTAAGGCGGTCGCTTCGTGGTGATTGAGTGTTTGAATATTTTGCCCAAACAGCTTAATGTCGCCCTCAGTTGGCTGCATAAGCATTAAAAGACTGCGTAAAATGGTTGTTTTACCGCTGCCGCTGCCACCGATAATGGCAACAATATCGCCTTGATCAATGGTTAAATTAACATCCGAATGCACCCATTGATGACCTAAATAATTTTTAAGGTGCTTCACTTCAATGATAGGCTCACTCATCTATAAACCCATCCAGCTATAAATAATGGAAAAAGCCGCATCGGCAATGATAATTAAAAATAAAGCTTGCACAACGCTGCGCGTGGTTTGGCTGCCAATACTGTCAGCATTGGCTTTAACTAAAAATCCCTGAAAACAGCCAACAAGTGAGACAATTAAAGCAAAAGCGGGTGCTTTGTATAGTCCAAGTAAAAGTTGCTTCAGGCCTACTGTATCTTTAATGCGCCATAAAAAATCACCATATCCTACGCCTAACTTCCAATGTGACATAAACATCGCACCTAAAAGACTAAAAAAATCAGCCCAAAAAATTAGCAAAGGAAACACCAATAGCAATGCTAAAACTTTGGGCATCACTAATAATTCGTTAGGCGATAAACCCATGGTCTTTAAGGCATCAACTTCTTCGTTAACCATCATGCTGCCAATTTGGGCGGTAAAAGCTGAACTTGTGCGACCTGCCACAATGATGGCCGTAATTAATGGCGCAAATTCGCGAAAAATAGCCATGCCGGATAAATATGCAATAAAACTATTGGCACCATAAGCTTGCAGCTGCAAACCCATTTGGTAGGCTAATACTACGCCAATTAAAAAAGCTAAAAGACCGACAATAGGCAGTGCTTGTAAGCCAGTTGAATAAAGATTAGAGGCAATACTTGGCAGACGAAATTTTTGCCAGTGACCTAAAATATCCACAAATTTATAACTTAATTCCCCTAAAAGGGTGATAAAGTCTTTTGCCTGAACCGCTTTGTGATGGGTTTCTTGACCCACACGATAAAGCAAGCTATGACTGGTATCAGTGGGTGGGTAATACGTCATAAATTCAGTATTTGACGCGACTAAATCAAGTAAAGCCTGGTGTTCATCTGAAAAATCAACCAAGCAAGTATGAAGCGGTTGCTCGCATGATGCTTCAAAAATTTCATATAATTTGACCGCGCCGGCGCTATCAAGGGCGGTTAAATCCGCGCCATTTATTTTAAAATTTTCTGCAGTTTGTTTGATATTGGGTAAAGTAATAGACCCAAGCGTGTGAATTAACCACGCGCCCTCACAAAAAAAAGACTGGGTTTTATCATCAAATCGCAGTGTTGCATCTGCTTGAGCTTGCATAAAGTAGACAAGTAAATAAAAAGATGAATCATCGATGATACGAGATCTTACGCAATAAAAGCCAGCTGGATGATCTAATTTTTATAACACAGGATGTTTTGATTAATTAAATATGTTAAAATTATGACCATTTTTTGAGCACAAACCCAGGTATTATGTCGACCACCATTGAACAATTTGAGCAAAGAAAGCAAGACCATATTGAACTTGCATTAAAAGCGCAACATCAAACCATGCATTTAAATGCGCTTGATGCCATCTCTTTGCCGCACGAAGCCCTGCCTGATTTGGATTTTAATGACATTAGTTTAACGAGCACGCGCTTTAAGCAAACTGTGGCCAAGCCTTTTTTTGTAAGCTCAATGACCGCCGGCCACAAGCATGCTGCGCGTATTAATAGTCATTTACTTGAAGCGTGTCATCACATGCACTGGGCCATGGGGGTTGGTTCACAGCGACGGGAGTTATTCGATAAAGAAGCAATGGATGAGTGGCGTACTATGCGCGCACGATTTCCCAATGTGGCACTTTTTAGTAATCTTGGTATCGCTCAAGCAATCACCTGTTCGTTAAGCCAATTACAAGCTCTGGTTGATTCTATTAAAGCCCAAGCACTTATTATTCATTGCAATCCTTTACAAGAAGTGATTCAGCCTGAGGGTACTCCTTTTTTCAAAGGATGTTGGCAAGCACTTGAGCGCATTGTGCAAACACTTAAATTGCCCGTGATTGTGAAAGAAACCGGGTGCGGCTTTAGCCAGGCAACATTGCAACGGTTAAATGATATAGGCATTGCGGCGGTAGATGTCAGTGGCTTAGGAGGGACGCATTGGGGGCGCATTGAAGGCGCGCGCAGAGTGCCTGATTCCCCAGGTTTTCATGCCGCTCATACTTTTAAAGATTGGGGGGTCACCACGGTAGATAGCATCAAACAGGCAATAGCACTTAAACCTAATTTTGAGATATGGGGCAGTGGTGGGGTGCGTCATGGGTTGGATGCGGCCAAATTATTGGCTCTTGGCGCCACCCAAATCGGTTTAGCCAAGCACATGCTAAAAGCGGCAAAAGTCAATGCCAGTGCAGTCCAACAAGCGATGATGCTAATAGAATATGAATTAAAAATTGCTTTATTTTGTACAGGAAGCTCTGCTCCTGCCATGCTTAAAGGTAAATTATGTTAGAAGATGCACATATCATGCAATTGTCTCAGGGTTTTTCACGATTATCACGCGCCGAGCGTTTTAGGCGTTTAGAAGCTTTGGGCGTATTAACTGCAGAAGACATCGCCTTCCTTGAAGAAGGTGGCGTTAGACGTACGGACTTGGCTGAAAACTTAATTGAAAATGTGATTGGCTACTTTCAGTTGCCTTTGGGTGTGGCGACTCATTTTCGTATTGATGGTAGAGATTATGTAATACCGCTTGCTGTTGAAGAAACATCAATTATTGCGGCCTTATCAAAAACGGCAAAGTGGATAAAGCACCAAGGGGAGATAACAACGTGGGTGAGTGGTGAGTGCATTATTGGTCAAATTCAACTAGCACAGGTACGTGATTTTGCCAAATTTACCCAGATTATCATGGCCAATAAACAATTTCTTATTGAAAAAGTAAACGAAGATGTGGCAGCTAATATGGTCAAGCGTGGTGGCGGGGTACGGGATTTAACCGTGCGTGAACTGCAGGACGCACATAACAACACCATGGCCGTGATTCATATCACCATGAACAGTTGCGAGGCCATGGGGGCTAATATTTTGAATCAAGTATTAGAGTATTTAAAATCCCCTATTGAAAAACTAACTCATGAAAAAGTGAGCATGTGTATTTTATCAAACCTTAATGATACCAAGATTACGCATGCACGCGTGGTCATTCGTGATGTTCCCGAGG
>PKDH01000033.1 GCA_002863045.1 Legionella sp. | reverse complement strand
TATTTTATTAGGCAAGGGTAGCGCAAGACCTTCTTCACTTATAAAACATGTTGTCGCTAAATCAATGTCACCTTGCAGAATATTGAGTGGATGAATGCCCATAAATTTCGCCACAAAAAGTGTGGCAGGTGCGAAATATACCTCATGTGGCGTGCCAATTTGCTCTACTAGGCCCTGATTAAGTACTAAAATGCGTGAAGCCATCGTCATGGCTTCAATTTGGTCGTGGGTGACATAAAGCGAGGTAATTTTAAGTTTTTGATGCAATCGTTTAATTTCATACCGCATTTGATGTTTGAGTGAGGCATCTAAATTTGACAACGGCTCATCAAATAAATAAAGTGCTGGTGCGCGTACAATAGCGCGCCCCATCGCCACACGCTGTTTTTGCCCGCCTGATAACGCTTGCGGTTTACGCGCCAAGTAATCGGTTAACTCTAGAAGCAATGCCACCTCATGCACACGCTGCTTAATTTTGGCACGCGACCATTTGCGCAGCCTTAATGCATAGGCCATATTTTCAAAGACACTCATGTGTGGATACAAAGCATAGTTTTGAAAAACCATGGCGATATCGCGGCGATGTGCTGGTACTTTATTCATGCAGCGCTCGTTGATGATAATACGTCCTTGTTTTAAATCATCTAAACCGGCCACTAAGCGCAAAAGCGTTGATTTACCGCATCCCGAAGGACCGACTATAACAATAAATTCACTATTTTCTACCTGTAAATTAATATTTTTTAATACACAATGCTGACCATAATACTGGTGAATAGCTTCAAGCGTTACTCTAGACATTAGTGAATCAATCCTTTTTCTAAACGGCGACTTACGATTAAAATCATCAAGCTTGGGGGCAAAAGTGCGAGCAGAGCAACACACATGATGTAGTGCCATTGCGGAATTTGGTCAGTGACATTCGCAAGATACTTAATTCCCATGACAATACTTGCTTTATCAAAGCTTGTGGTTATGACCAATGGCCATAAATACTGATTCCAACCAAACACAAATAAAATCACAAATAATCCCCCTATTTGGGCGCGACTTAATGGCCATAAGATATGCCAAAAAAAAGCAATGGGCCCTGCCCCATCTAATTTAGCCGCATCTAATAGCTCAGGTGGCACAGTGTGAAAAAATTGCCTGAATAAAAAAATTGCCGTGGCTGAAGCCATTAAAGGAATGGTTAATCCACTCATGCTATTAAGCCAGTTAAGCGACACCGTCACTTGAAATGTCGTTAGGACTCTGACCTCAATGGGTAATACCAGTGTTGAAAAAATAATTAAAAAAACCATTTTTTTAAACGGCATTTCCAGATACACCAGCGAGAAGGCTGCAAGTAAAGCCAGTAAAACTTTGCCTAAAGCCACGATACTTGCCATAAGCGCACTATTTAATAACAATACCCAGACAGGTTTGTCACCAAGCGTGAGCGTTTGGTGAATCAAAACTGCACTGATATTTTCGATAAAATGACCCGCAGGCCAAAATCTAACCCCCTGCATGACACTCAAAGCATCTGCTTGACTGGCTACCACAAACGCAAAATAAAGTGGCATTAACATACTTATTGTCATGGTGATAAGAAAACCATGAACCATTATTCTCTTAACTATATTCATAAATCATGTACTTTTTTTATTCATATATTTAAATTGCACCAGCAGCAACATTAGCAGGCCTAACATAAATAATACCGATTGTGCCGCAGCTTGCCCTGTATCTAAATTTAAAAAACCATCTTGATATATTTTATACATCAAAGTGGTCGTGGCATGATTGGGCCCCCCATGGGTTAGCACATCGACAATGCCGAAAGTGTCAAAAAAAGCATAAAGTACATTCATAGCGAATAAAAACAAACTGGTGGGTGATAATAATGGCAACCCAATATGCCAAAATTGTTGCCATGCTGAAGCACCATCTAATTTAGCCGCTTCCATAAAACAAGGTGGCAAACCTTTTAGCGCCATCAAATAAAATAAAAAATTATAGCTAAATTGCTGCCAACAAGCTGTGAGCATCACCAAAATAAACGCAGCCTGTGGCTCAATCATGTAATTAATCTCATAACCACAATACGATGCAAACTCGGCAAACCAACCCAGATGAGGCATCCATAAAAATTTCCATAATAACGCCGCGACCGCAGGTGCCACTGCATAAGGCCAAAATAAAGCACATTTATAAAAAAGGGCTGAGGTCGTCCGATACCAAACAAACCAGGCCATCATAAGGCCTAATGCCATCGCCCCCAATGTGATACCGCATGTTAAGCATGCAGTCACAGCCAATGCTTTTAAATAAGCCATATCGGTGTATAAAAAGGTGAAATTAGACCATCCGGCAAATTGCTGATAAAGACCAAACGCATCGCCTAAAAACAATGATTGGGTAATAAGTTTCATCACCGGCCAAATGAAAAATATCATTGTCAAACACAACTGTGGCAATACAAGCAACCAGGCCAACACCCGATAGTGTTGATATTTTGCCATAAATGAATTAATTCCTGCCTAAAAGTGCGCATTATACGGTCTTTTTTTCTTTTATTTAACCGAAGATATGGATTTATTTGATATTAATGTGCGTTTTAATAATTGGGTATAAATAGGCGGGCTGTTTAGTAATTGCATGACTGTGGTGGCACTCAAGCAACATACCATTAGCGGTAAAATTAAATAATAATTACCCGTCATCTCAACGACCAAAACAATGCCTGTAAGGGGCGCGCGAATTGAAGCTGAAAATAGCGCGCCCATACCAGCTACAGCAAACACATCAGCGGCCACTGTTAAGCCTGGAAAAATCATTTGAAATAAATAAAAAACACCAAGCCCAAGCAGTGCCCCCAAAGCAAGCATGGGTGCAAAAATTCCTCCTGGAATGCTCAAGGTATAGCAGCTAATGGTTAAAATAAACCGTAAAAAAAATAAGCCAAATAAGCTTGTTAAAGGTAATGCTAGGGTCAAAGATTGCTTGATGATGTCATAACCACCACCAACTAATCGTGGATAGGTGACATAAAGTATGCCAATTAACGCACCTATCACGCCGATATAAAGCAAACGCATAGGTCTGCTTAAGGCATCAAAAGCATATAGACGTTGCATGAGTAACTTATTAAATACCGCACCCGCTAATCCCATCACCAGACCCAGTAAACCAAAAAAGCCTAAATTACCCAACTGGGGTGTTTGAAAAACAGACATAGGAATCACTTGCTGTGTGCTAACTAAAGCTTCCATGGTCACGGTGGCACTGACACAACTTATAGCAATCACCGTAAAATTAATAAAACTGTATTTAAAGCTATAGCGTAGCTCTTCTATGACCAGTAACACGCCTGCAAGGGGTGCATTAAAAGCACTGGCCAGACCCGCTGCTGCCCCTGCTGAGATGAGCGTATCGCATCGTTTTAATCCAAGGCGCCCCATCTCACCAAGCATAGCACCTAAATTACCGCCCATCTGAATCATAGGCCCTTCCATACCAACTAACGCATGCGAGCTGATGGCTAATACACCACCGATAAATTTAATGGGTAATAACCGGCGCCAATAAATCCCACGCACATGCAATAAAGCGCCTTCAATTTCCTGTACACCACTGCCAGCAGCCTCACGGGCAAAATATCTAACCGCAGCAAAGGCAAGAAAAATCATTACAAGCGATAAAAAAGCCGATACCAGCCAGGAATATTCAGTAAAGCTGCTTAAAATGCGTTGCGATAAGTACGTCAAACTTAAGATAAACCATTGAAACATACTGCTCAGTAAACCCGTCAAGACGCCTAAAAGGCTGGCAAAACCATATAACCACAAAAGCTTTTTTGACATGTTTTAACTTAATCTTGAGTTTTAAATCATCAACATAAGGTTATTAATGATGCGTTGTCCAGCATTTTTAGCAAGTGACAAAATGGTCTCAGGATGAAATTGCACGGCATACCAAGGATATTTAATATGCCGAATGGCCATAATTAGCTCATCTTTGGTTTTTGCGGTAACAATTATCTCAGCAGGCAACTTAGCATTATCGGCAACCAATGAATGATAACGCCCAGCAACAAATTCAGGCTTTAAACCTTTTAAAATATCGCTATCATCCAACACAATGATATCAGCTGCACGGCCATGAACAGGCTTGGGTAATAAAGCCAGCGCGCCACCACTAAATTCCACCATAGCTTGCAAACCAAGGCACACACCAAAAACAGGTTGTTTGGTAGTTGCAAGATAATCAAGTAAAGCATGCGTATCAAAATCACGCGGCCGCCCAGGCCCTGGAGATAATACCACCAAGTCAAATTTCACTTGTTCGTTTTTTAAAAAAAATAGTGCATGCTCACGGCGCACAGTTTGAACCTCAGCACCAGTTTGACGAATATAATTAGCCAGTGTATGGACAAAAGAATCTTGATGGTCAATCAATAAAACTTTCTTATGACAGTTTAATAGAACTTGATTGAACTGAGACTTTAGCGGTTTAGAAGGCAGATGGGTTAATGCATTTAACAGTGCTTGAGCTTTTAAGCGCGTTTCGGCTTCTTCGGCTTGGGGAATAGAATCATACAAAAGCGTTGCTCCGGTTCTTATCTCAGCAATTCCCTGCTCAATTCTTAAGGTGCGCAGAATAAGGCCGGTATTTAAATCGCCGTTTAAGCCTAAAACCCCCACAGCGCCTCCATACCACTTGCGCGGCGAACGCTCGTGTTGCTCGATAAATTGCATCGCCCAAAGCTTAGGCGCCCCTGTAACAGTCACAACCCACATATGGGTTAGAAAAGCATCTAATGCATCAAAGCCCGGACGCAACACGCCCTCAACATGGTCCACTGTATGAATAAGGGTTGAGTAAAGCTCAATTTGTCGTCTGGCGATAACCTTGACACTGCCGGCCACACAAACTCTTGATTTATCATTTCTATCAACATCGGT
>PKDH01000045.1 GCA_002863045.1 Legionella sp. | reverse complement strand
ACCATGTTTTTGCGCCATGATCGTCGTAATAGCTGCCGTTAATGTCGTCTTACCGTGATCTACGTGACCTATCGTGCCAACATTAACATGTGGCTTCGTTCGCTCAAACTTTTCCTTTGCCATTTAAAATACCTCTTAACTTTTATTGTTTCTTAATGATTGCTTCAGCAATGTTAGAAGGAGCTTCAACATACCGTGCAAATTCCATTGAATATGTAGCTCGTCCTTGAGTTGCCGAACGTACATCAGTTGCATAACCAAACATTTCAGCTAGCGGTACTTCAGCACGAATGACTTTACCTGCAGGTGAATCTTCCATACCTTGAACCATACCTCTTCGACGATTTAAGTCACCCATAACATCACCCATGTAATCTTCTGGTGTAACAACTTCTACTGTCATAACAGGCTCAAGTAAAACAGGTTTTGCTTTCAATGCCCCTTGTTTAAAGCATTGTGAACCAGCTATCTTAAAAGCCATTTCACTTGAATCGACTTCATGAAAAGAACCGTCAAAAAGAGTTACTTTAACATCAACAACTGGGTATCCTGCGATAACCCCATTTTGTAACTGTTCTTGAACACCTTTATCAACCGCTGGAATATACTCTTTGGGGATTACGCCCCCTACAATAGCATTAACAAACTCATAACCTTGTCCGGCTTCTTGTGGTTCAATTTTCAACCATACATGGCCATACTGACCACGACCACCTGATTGACGAACAAATTTTCCTTCTTGCTCAATAGCTGATTTTAACGTTTCACGATAAGCCACCTGCGGTTTTCCTACATTTGCTTCAACGTTAAATTCACGTTTCATCCTATCCACAATAATTTCTAAATGAAGCTCGCCCATTCCTTGAATAATTGTTTGGCCAGATTCTTCGTCTGTGTGTACTCGAAAAGAGGGATCTTCTTGGGCCAATTTACCGAGTGCAATTGACATTTTTTCTTGATCAGCTTTTGTTTTAGGTTCTACTGCAACAGCAATAACTGGATCGGGAAAATCCATCCGCTCTAAAATTACTTGATTTGTAAGATCACATATGGTGTCGCCTGTTGTAACGGTTTTAAGTCCAACGGCAGCTGCGATATCACCTGCTCTTACTTCTTTAATTTCTTCACGTGAATTGGCATGCATCTGTAGTAAACGACCAATACGTTCCTTTTTACCTTTAACAGAGTTATAGACAGTATCGCCACTTTTTAAAACGCCAGAATATACGCGGAAATAAGTTAATGTTCCAACGAATGGGTCAGTTGCAATTTTAAAAGCTAAAGCTGAAAAAGGTTCATCATAAGATGTTTTTCGTGACACGGCTTCACCATCTTCATCTATTCCTTTAATTGCAGGAATATCAATAGGAGAAGGTAAATAATCAATCACTCCATCTAATACTGCTTGCACACCCTTATTCTTGAAAGCTGAGCCGCAAAATACTGGTACAGCTTTATTATCGACTGTTAGTGCACGAAGTGCTTCACGAATTTCCTGCTCTGTAAATTCTTCACCTTCAAGATACTTTTCCATCAACTCTTCAGTGGCTTCTGCGACTGCTTCTACAAGTTTTGCATGATATTCTTCACACAAAGGCTGCAATTCACTTGGAATAGATTTGTATTCAAAAGACATACCTTTACTTGAATCATCCCAATGAATGGCTTTCATTTTAATTAAATCGACTACACCCTCAAAATTATCCTCAGCACCAACGGGTATTTGGATTACAACTGGGTTTGAACCTAATCGTTGTTTTATTTGAGCAACTACACGTAAAAAATTAGCACCCATTCTGTCCATTTTATTAACAAAAACGATGCGTGGAACACCGTATTTATCTGCTTGACGCCAAACTGTCTCTGATTGTGGCTCAACACCTGATACAGCATCAAAAACTACCACCGCGCCATCTAAAACTCGAAGAGAACGCTCCACTTCAATCATAAAGTCTACGTGGCCAGGCGTATCAATAATATTAATACGATGTGAACTATATTGCTTATCCATTCCTTGCCAATAGCAAGTTGTAGCAGCAGATGTAATTGTGATACCGCGCTCTTGCTCTTGAACCATCCAGTCCATCGTCGCGGCTCCATCGTGCACTTCACCAATTTTATGGTTTAAGCCAGTATAATAAAGAACACGCTCAGTTGTTGTTGTTTTACCGGCATCTACGTGGGCTGCGATACCGATGTTTCTGTATTGTTCTAATGCAATTGACACGATTTATCCTCTTAGTTCAATCTTAAATGTGCAAAAGCTTGGTTAGCTTTGGCCATTTTATGGGTATCTTCACGTTTCTTAACCGCAGAGCCTTTATTGTCGAAAGCTTCTATTAACTCAGATGCTAATCGTGACATCATACTTTTTTCGCCACGTTTTCGGGCTGCTTGAACTAACCAACGCATGCCTAATGCAATACTCCTATCGATTCGTACCTCTACCGGTACCTGATAAGTCGCACCACCCACTCGACGTGAACGTACTTCGACAGATGGCCTTACGTTATCAAGAGCTTGCTCAAAATAACCTAATACGCCACTAGAGCTGCCACCTGTATCTCCACTATCGCCATTAGCGTCATCAATTGATTTTTTATTTTTTTGAATTTTATCATTCAGGATAGTTAATGCTCCATAAATGATTTTTTCTGCTGTAGATTTTTTACCACTAATCATTAACACATTAATAAACTTAGTTAATAATTCACTATGATATTTTGGATCAGGTAAAATCTCTCGTTTAGGGACTTCTCTTCTTCTTGGCATAATAAATTCCTAGATTCAAATTATTTCTTATCTTTTGGTTTTTTAGTACCGTATTTAGAACGACCTTGCTTCCTATCATTAACACCGGAAGTATCCAAACTACCACGTACAGTATGATATCGCACACCTGGTAAATCTTTTACACGTCCACCTCGAATCAATACAACCGAGTGTTCTTGCAAGTTATGACCTTCACCCCCAATATAAGAAGATACTTCTTGACCATTGGTCAAACGTACACGAGCAACTTTTCGCATAGCTGAATTAGGTTTTTTAGGAGTGGTCGTATAAACACGGGTACAAACACCTCGACGCTGTGGACAAGCATTTAATGCAGGAACTTTACTTTTTTCTTCGATTTTCCTACGAATTTTTCTGACTAATTGGTTAATCGTTGGCATTTATTCTTGACTCCGAATTTTTTATAAACTGTATATTTTCGAATGCATAAGGAGGCCGGATTCTATATAGATTTTGGAGACCTGTCAAGAACAAATCTCCACACCAAGTTTAATGATGATTTGCATCATCAGCGTTTAATGCTTCACTTAATGCTTGCTCTACATCACTGGCTGTTAAAATAGGAGTATTTGTACCAAGACCTGTTTTAACTTTTTTAGCTTTACGTTTTTGATGATAGGTATATCCTGTTCCCGCTGGAATCAATCGTCCTACCATGACATTTTCTTTTAAACCACGTAAATCATCCGTCTTTCCACTTACAGCTGCCTCTGTTAATACTCTTGTCGTTTCTTGAAACGATGCTGCTGAAATAAATGATTCTGTTGCTAAAGATGCTTTCGTGATGCCCAACAAAATAGGTGTACCACGTGCCAGTTGTTTATTATCTGCAGCCAATCTATCATTTTCTTGCAATAAGAAACTTTCCTCAACTTGCTCACCAACCAGTAATTTAGAATCACCTGAAAAAGATATGACACGTTTTCTTAACATTTGCCGCACAATGGTTTCAATATGCTTATCGTTAATTTTTACACCTTGTAAACGATAGACATCTTGCACTTCATTGACAATATAATTTGCTAAAGCACCCACCCCTAGTAATCTTAAAATATCATGAGGGTTAAGTGGTCCTTCTGCTACAAGTTCGCCCCGCTCGACATGCTCACCTTCAAAAACCGAAATATGTCGCCATTTTGGTATTAATTCCTCATGAACTTGGTCGTCTGATGAAGTAATAATCAATCGTCTCTTACCTTTGGTTTCTTTACCAAAATTAACAATACCCGATATTTCAGCCATGACTGCTGAATCTTTGGGCTTTCTGGCTTCAAATAAATCAGCAACACGAGGTAATCCACCCGTAATATCACGTGTTTTTGAGCGTTCTTGCGGAATGCGCGCAATGATATCGCCTACACCAACCGCTTGACCATCTTCGAAATTAATAATTGCATCTACTGGTAAATAGTATTGAGCAGGTACGTTAGTACCAACTAGAAAAATATCTTCACCTTGCTCTGAGACCAATTTGACCATTGGACGCATATCTTTACCTGCAGCACTTCGCTGTTTGGCATCAATTACTACAATATTACTCAAACCGGTTAATTCATCGGTTTGGCGATTCATAGTTAAGCCTTCTATTAAATCAATAAATTTCAATTTACCGCTAACTTCAGAGATAACTGGGTGTGTATGAGGGTCCCAATTAGCAATAACCTGCCCAGCATCAACTGAAGCATTATCTTGAATAGTAAGAACTGCACCATAAGGTAGCTTATATCGTTCACGTTCGCGACCAAACTCATCAACAATGGAAACTTCCCCTGAACGCGAGACTGCTACTAAATGACCATTTTCATGCGTCACAGTTTTAATATTATGTAAACGAATAACGCCTTTGTTTTTAATCTGGATATTATTCGCTGCTGTCGAACGAGATGCGGCTCCACCAATATGGAAAGTACGCATTGTAAGCTGCGTACCTGGCTCACCAATTGACTGAGCAGCTATAATACCTACGGCTTCTCCTGTATTAACTAAATGACCACGAGCTAAATCACGCCCATAACATTTAGCACACAGGCCAAAACGAGTGCGGCATTCAATGGGAGAACGGACATACACCTGATCAACACTATTTTGTTCAAGCTTTTCTACCAAGTCTTCATCAAGTAGCGTTCCTGCAACAACAAGTGGTTCTTGCTGGTTAGGCAGATATACATCAGATGCAACCACTCGACCTAGTACACGCTCATGCAGAGGTTCTACTATGTCGCCACCCTCAATCAAAGGTTGCATTAAAATACCTTTATCAGT
>PKDH01000027.1 GCA_002863045.1 Legionella sp. | reverse complement strand
CTCCCTGAGGTTGATGCCAATAGGTAAAAATGATGGCGAAACATAACAAAATATTTAAAGCAACTGAAATTGCGATGATAGATAGCAATTTTCGATAGATAACTACATAAAAATATCGGGTATTTTTTATATTTTGCCATTTTTCACGATTCATAGGGTTTCCTTGCCTTCATTAGACTATTGCCTCTCTAAAGGTTATTTCTATCCTTGAATTGGGAGAGTTATCACCACCATCGGTATAAACTGAGATGGGTTTTTCACACCCTGCACCTGCTGAAAAAATAAAGCGACTATCAATATCTTGAGACCACAGATAATCTGCCACGATTTTTGCACGCGCCTGTGATAAAGCATGTTCACGTGCAGTTGATTTATAAAAACTTGTGTGCGCTGTGACATTTACACTTACCTTGCGAAATTGCTTCATAAAGCTCGCAATTTGATTTAACACACCATAGCCTTGCCATTTAACTCTGGGCGATTGGTTAGCAAAAATCGCGGTAGATGGAAAAGCGATAAGATAATTTTGGCCAATGGTAACAACTTTAACTGCATATTTTTTTCTAAATGATTCATGCATGGCTTTAATTTTTTTATCAGATGTTCCAGCAACTCGGCTGGGTAACTTATATGAATCATTTAGATGAGCCAGTGGATAGGGATGGCGGTGACACCCTTGTAACATAAAAAAAATGGTTAAAAGAGCAAAAAACCAAAAAGTAGGATTAACGCTTTGATAACCGCATCGCACGCCTAAAACTCCATGAGAATCATCAGTTAGCCTTGTGCATAACCAATACACTTTAACCGATATCATATTTGAAATGAACTTTAACTAAAACATACAAAACTAGGACTGACAAGTATTAAATAAAAATTTATCTATTTTAGAATGCTACCTATGGATGCTCACACAAACTTTGAGCGGGTTTATACAGTTTGAAATTATTCAAACTCACCAGCCTTCTTATCACGAGCATGTTGTATAGCCTGCGACAACGTATTAACAGTTTTTACTAATTTATCTACTTCTGCTGAAATTTTAGCTTCAGGAGGATATTGCGTGGCTGTTTGAAAATCTCGAACCAATTCATTGGCAATGGAAGATGCTAATTTTTCTTTGGCACCACTACTTCGTTCAATCACCGTTAAACTATCGCGAGTTTGCTGAATGGATAGCAATGGTAAGGAAAACAGTGCTTTATCTTTTGCTAAGATAGGCAAAGCATTTGTACTTAGACGCAAAGGCGTAAAAATAGTTAATAGACCCTGAACTTCTTCTTCAATAATCTCTTCCACAGGTTCAGGCTCATCTACCCCATGGTAGGCTAATAATGCAGCCACACCACGCTCAATAGGTTCTGTGACTTTGGCATTTTGCCAAGCTTTGGTAATTGCGTTAATTTCTTCACTTTCAACAGCGTATTCAATGTTCATATCAGTACTATCGATAAACCGCTGAAAATGCACAAGTTGGTTGTGTAACTTAGCAATATAGTCATCAGGAGGCGGCTCAACTTTGAGAAATTGATTAATTTTAAGTCGTTTAACAGGCGTTGGGTTAGCATAAAACATTTTGGCGCGAATAATTTTTGATTTAAAGAAAATATGCGCCTCTCCTTCGGTTTGCTCTTTCAAATCGAGCAAGTCAATTCGCGCGCGCTTTTCAAAAGAAGAACTTTTATTATCTAAGTAAGAATTAGATAAGCTGGTGTCTTTAACAGCAAAAGAATCAACTTTAGTCACATAAGCTTCACCTGCTGTTTTGGTGAAAAAATCCCAAGTTTCGGTTGGGTCTTCAAGTTTCATGCAAATTTTAATATTAGTATTAGCGCCAATGGACGCTGCTTCTTCTTTGGAGGCTTTTTGAAAAGCAGGTAAATCTTGGCCGGCAAAAATAGCGGAAAACCCTAATGAACGGGCTTGAGCGGGTACCACAGCAAAACCTTGCACCGCATAATAACCATATTCATCCAAAATACACATATAAGGTGTTGGCGCATTGGTTGGTTTTCTGCCAATTACATCCCGATAATCCCCTTCTACTTCTTCACCCAACCCTGCAGCCATCATAGCTTTCAACGATGAAACGATGATTTTACCTAAATTGGCTAACTCATCTGGAGATTTTTCCAGTGCTGGCAGCAATACCACCAGAATGCGTCTGTTTAATACCACATCTTTAAAATCAACTTCCGCTAAATTTGTTCTTATAATATGACCATACGTATCAGCAAGTGATGAAAAGGTACGGGTTAATTGCATGGTAATAAAGCCATGCTGTTCTAATACTTGCGAAACTTGTTTGCCTTTTTTCTCTTTGTTATAGCCAGGTAAATTATAAACATAGTTACGCAGTGGGTCGGTCACTAACTTAGGCACTGATTCAATATTAATACTTTCTTGCTCATCACGAGGAAACACTTTGTCAATCACAATGGCTTCAAGTTTTGATAGCTCAAAATAATTACGAATGCTATTGGCATCTAACAAAATTGCACCCTCATCACGCATGTAAACCAACAGCTTCATCAAAGCTTCCACAAAACTAATAGCACGCCCTTTCCACATATCACCATCAGAAGATTGGCTAGAAGAGGACATCAGACTGGTCACCAAGTTACTCAACATACTAGAAGAGCCTTGACAAAAAGGATTGAGGGTATTGGAGAGACGTTTTTCCTGTGGGCCTATAATATCACGCGCACCTGTCATAAAATTCACAAGCAATAAATCATCTTCTCGTCCCATGCTACGTACCATTGAAAATACTTTCGCATAGAGCGAGTTATCACCCTTACCATCCACATAAATAAAACCACTTGCTTGGACCAAAGCATTATAGGCGAGTGACACCAATGCTTCTGTTTTACCACTTCCGGTTGAGCCGAAAATTAAAGCATGCGTTCGCATATCTTCGTTAGCAAACCACAATTCTTCATTAGTTTTGCGATCATTACCAAAATAGGTAATGCCCCGTGCCATATTAGGGGTATGAATGCCAGGTTTTAAATCATTATAATCTTTGACTTTAGTAATTTGCGGCAGCCTAAAAGGCAAAACTTGTTTGCGAGTAAACGTATAAATAAAACATATGGCACCAATTGCTAGAAGTACTAGGGCAAGTTCAGGTACGTAAAAAGCAATAAAACCTAATAACAGTAAAATAATTGATACATTGGTTGGGTCTGCAAATAAATCACCCAAACGCTGCCCAATGGTTCGCGTGTCACGTAATAACAACGATGGGTCAATTTCGTTACGAGAATCAATGCCACGCATCATGGTTTAAGCTCCCGAAAAGCTTTGGGTGAAAGTTTAATATCTTTGATAGCAAGCTCTAAAGCCTTGGTGGCCTCATCGATCATGGGCACCAATGAGCGCCTTTGCATGGCTTTTTCCGCTTTCCAATGGGCAAAAGGCCCAGCCACTTCCGCAAAAGGGGTTTGCCGCCCTACACTATTAAGCATATACCATAATCGTCGGTCTACGGTTTTAAGCCACAAAAACTCAGCCGAAGGCACCACCCCATCTTGTCTTGCTGCTTCAAGAAGAGAGGCCATAACTGTTAACAGATAGGCATGTTTTTGACAAATTTCTTGAACCACTTCATGAGTTTGGTATTTTTTAATAATGGGTGATGCAACCGCAAAGTTTGGTTTACCTGTAGCATACGATTTATCAATGGTTTCAAGAATAAGTACTGCAGATGCTCTATCTCGGTTAATTCGCGCTAAAAACATGGCCGCTAAAGCATGAACATGCGGCGCACAATGATGAAATCCCTCCCAGTACGGACCAAGCTGAAGCGTAAACACACGCTTTGCATCAGCTTTTCTCACACCCGCAGTCATTTCCTCACCAGGTTTTTTTTTATCTAAAATCATATCTTCTTTGCGCAACAGCTGATATTTTTCGGCTAATTCCATAGGACTCAACGCCATAGCCCACGGGCCTTTACTCACATCCTCAGCCACAATGTCATGCTTTACAACAGGCATAATTGCTGGCCAATTATATTGTTCTTGTATGCGCAGAGAACTCATGGTGTGGGCGCGACGAAATTTTAAAGTAATATTGGAGCGATATAGAACCAACGCAGATAATACCAGCAAAACGACTGCGGGATAGCGCATGTAATAACCAACCGTAGAGGACAATGCGACCATTTGATTCCAACTAACGAAGGCAGGATTTATCGTTTGCATGATATAGATATCGTGATTTAGCTTTGCATCATGCATAAACCACTTAAGCACATGCGCTTGAGCTAAATTAATTTTAAACACAAACGCGACAATGTAGGCGTGCGCTACATACCATACAAGAAATATAGCAAAAAAAATGAGCGCTGTTATCCATACAGGCGCCATTGAATTATCTTGACTACCGCCACCACCACCTGCATTTTGTTGTTGCGCCATATGATTAACTTAAATTAAAAAATGCATTTTCAAATAAGTATAAACTTGGTTATATGAAATTACTAATCAAAAAGTCGCGGTATTATTTTTAGACAAACGTCCTTTGCTATATTGATATTGACCGCTTACATGGACAAAACGTTGAATATTTTCAAGCTTTACCGCGCCATCTTTAAGGCTTAATAGTGCTTTGCCTAGCTTATCTTTGGGTGTTTTTTCTTCTGTAAGTGGCAAAATATCATCTTGTTGGATGGTTAATGCCACATACCCTTCATTATTTGGATGGTTTTTGCTTTTAATAAAATTACGTGCATCTTTTTCCTGGGCATAAACAGGCCTTGAAAGTACGTATTTTGGTAATGTATTAATAATTTTTTCCCACGCTGCTAAATGGGTGCCTTCGTTCGAATATAAAGCGATATAAACCGTTTGTAGTGGTCTTACTTGAACAGCTAGTTGATTATTTTGATGCGCTGATGTTTGTTGGGCATTTACGTCAATGTAAGACGATAAATCATCTCGAATCTGCGATAAATTTTTACCAATTAAACGTAAAAAATTAGATTTATCCCAGGGGCCTTCATTAATTGCCTCATTAAGTGCTGCTACAATATGTTGAATTTGTTCTTTTGTGTATTCGCCTGGCATGAGTAACCAAATAGTTAAAGTATGATAAAAAAATTATAGGTAACTTTTGCCCAAATATGTTCATTTTGTATAGTATTACATATGAAAATTAGAAGGCGAGTTTTTATCAGATTTTTCGTCAGATTCCTTAACTGTATTTTCAACTTTTGTTAATAAATTTTTTAAACAATGCACTGCATTATCTACCACTTGATGGGGACGATATTGAGCAAGCGTTTCAACACGCTCTACTTGTGCTTTAATCCCTTGTAATGCCTTGCTTATTTTATCCTTTACAACTTCATCTTTGGAAGCAAAAAAGTTAGGTTTCATATTTATCGATCCTTAGCTTCATTCTTTTTTTTATCATAGCATTACTAACCTTAAGGAATTATTAAGACTTACGTTGATTAACCAAAATCATCCGCAAAACTTGAATCTTGTTCAAGCTCATACATAAGTTCATCAAGAGGCGTGTAATCACGACTAGGGCCTCCTTGAATTAATTCACTTAACACATCAGTAATGCATAATAATCGCAATGAATTAGGTGTTACATCATCAAAAATAATTCGCTTACCTAGTAAACCATCTTGCGCTTCTTCAAGTTTCATACCAAGCCCATAGCCTAAACATAAAGAACATAATTGTTGCGCCCGATGCGCTAACGCCGGCAACATGCCTTTATCAGAAAACACTTCATCAAAAGCGATGAATCTATCATTTAAATAAAATTTGGCATTAAGGCTTGCTGCAATAAATGCTAAATTTTTTTCCAAACTTTGTTTCATTAACGCCACCATGGTTGGGTTGATTTAATTTTTCCGGCTAAAAAACTTCGCAACCAACGCAAAAACACCGGTACTGTAAAACCATAATGCTCGATAATGCCAAAAAATATCGCCGATACGATGACCAACGCCGCCGTCCATAACCTTATATGCATCAAAAACAAAAAGATAGGAAACGCCGCTCGAGCATCTACGATAAAAAAACGCGCGCTCCTAGCTGAATCACGCCAGTGCGCTGTAACTGAAAAATTATCGGCCATACTTATTTCCTAATAAAATTCACATCATTTAAGACTTAAACCGTTGCTGTTTTTAAGTATAGTCTTAAATTAAAGCGATTTAATTACCAGGGGTATGACTGTAGGCATCTTTTCTTGGCGGCAAACATTGCGCCAAAATATCCGCAAGATTAGATTTTTGCTCCACTGACTTAGAAGAACACGGCGCTAATGTCGCGATAGGAGATGCGGTATTTGGTTGAATAGGTGCTTGCAAACCTTTAAGCATACTTAGCGTACTTGCCATACATAACCTTAATTAATGAGATATTTGTTAAACTTTAACACACTAACATTAAGTTTTTATTAAGTAAAAGAATTAATAATCAGCAAAATCATCCAATTCTTTTTGTAAATCTAAATCATCAAGTAAATTTTCTAAGCGTCGTCTGGCATCTAAATCATGATGATTAGAAAAATCTAAATTCATTTTATGTTCATGAAACACTTCTTCATTGAATTCTTCTTCAAGATATAATTCGCTCATAGGACTCCTAACGATTAATTAAACATTATGAACAATTAAAAAAGCGTATATACCTTATTTTTTTTTAATAATCTAGTCTCTTTTGTTTTAAATTTTAGTCTTAATCTCAAGCCTTAAATCTTGTAATCACACAATAACTTAGGCACTATCTTATTTTGTTTTTATCACTTAGCTTTTTGACAATGGTAGATTATTTT
>PKDH01000028.1 GCA_002863045.1 Legionella sp. | reverse complement strand
TGATTATCCAAATTGGCTTGCCGTGCCAAGTCACAGTCATTTTTTGACCAGGCTTAAGATTACTTAAATCAACAGTGATAGACTCATTCCGTGCTGCAACTTCGGGATTAGGCAACCAAGATGTTATAAAAGGCTTTAAGGTGAAAAGAGTGCCAATACCACCTAGAACAGATAATGCTTGGATTAAAAAATTTCTTTTTTTATCATCTATTTTTGATAAAACATCGTTGGTCATTTTATCAGCTAAATAAACAAGTCAACTCTCCGATAAAAAGCGTGACTTATAGAAGTTTAATTGAGGTAACAATTTTACATGCCATAAAATTGTTACCAATAGAATGTTTACCGCTTAGAATATTGCGTGGCACGACGAGCTTTATGTAAACCAACTTTCTTTCTTTCAACACGTCTTGAATCACGAGTTAACAAATTATTTTTACGTAATTTACGACGAAAAGAATCATTATGTTCAATATCAGCAGCATCACTTTGTTCATTTAAATCATGTTCATCGTAATTAACCAATGCTCGTGCAATACCTAAACGCACAGCACCTGCTTGACCTGAAATACCGCCACCTTTGACTGTAATATAAATATCAAATCTATTCATCATTTCTACAGTTTCAAGTGGTTGCTTAACTATCATGCAAGCTGTTTCACGGCCAAAATAGTCCTCTAACGGCCGTTTGTTGATCACGATATCGCCTTTTCCTGGGCGCATAAAAACACGTGCCGAAGAGCTTTTACGGCGACCTGTGCCATAGTATTGCTGTTTTTCAGCCATAATACTTATTCCTCAATTTCTATTATTTTAGGTTGCTGTGCTTCATGTGGATGATGGCTTCCGGCATAAACTTTTAGCTTGCGATACATATCACGTCCTAAAACATTTTTAGGTAACATACCTTTCACAGCCAGCTCAATAATTTTAGTCGGATTTTTTTGTTGTAATTTTTCAAAAGAAATCGATTTAATACCGCCAGGATAACCAGAATGGCTATAGTAAGTTTTATCTTTAAATTTACGTCCTGTTACTGTGATTTGTTCAGCATTAATAACCACAATATAATCTCCAGTATCAACATGTGGTGTGTATTCTGCTTTATGCTTACCTCTTAAACGACGTGCAATTTCAGTAGCAACTCTGCCTAATACTTTATTGCTTGCGTCAATAACATACCAATCACGTTTTACTTCGTGACTTTTGGCGCTAAATGTATTCATCAAATTAACTCCGTACCGCCTCTTTAATAATTAGGTAATCTTTTATTCTTGGATGGGCGATTTTAACTAAAAGTACAATAATTCACAAGTAAAATAGTTTAAAAATTTATTAATTAGGTTTTATCAATTAATAAATGCTCTACATATTGCTCATGACCAAGATGATAAGTAATAATTTCATCTATATCGGCAAATGATTGATAGCGATACCAAACAGCTTCAGGATAAATAACCAAGCAAGGTCCTGCAGAACATCTTCCTAAACATCCGGCTTTACTTACGCGTATTTTCCCCGGTCCCCACCAACCTAATTCTAGTAATTTATCTTTTAAATAATCAATATAAACCTGACCGCCTTCGTTGGCACAACATTTTTTACCCGCTAATTTTTGATTGGCACAGATGAAAATATGCCTTGCATAAATACTCAAATTAATTAACCTTTTTTTCAATAACGTGCTTTAGTTTCATACCAGGTTTGAAGGTAACCACACGCCTTGGCTCAATAGGCGTTAATTGACCTGTTCTAGGATTTCTTCCTGGGCGCGCGCCTTTATCTCTTAGCATAAAATTACCAAATCCAGAGAGCTTTATATTATGTCCTTTCTCTAAATTAAGAGCGAGCGTTTCAAAAAAAATTTCAGCCATATGTTTGGCATGAATTGCTGAGATGTCTAATACTTCAGATAATGCTTCTACAATCACGGCTTTATTCAGTACATTCACAATTCATCCCTTAATGTAATATTATGTTTTTGCTGTAATTCACTTATTATAGCATCTATTAATTGATTGATTTCACTATCAACCAAAGTACGTTGTGAATGCTGCAATACCAGGGATATGGCCAAACTTTTCTTATTTGGTGGAATATTAGATCCTATGTATACGTCAAATATGTCGACCGATTTAAGCCAGTCATGCTTAATACAATAGATGCTTTGTTTAATCGCATTACCACTTACACTCAAATCGACTAAAAATGATATATCTCGGCGTATTTGTGGGTATCTTGAAATTGGTTTATAGCGCGGTGTAGTTGAGAACGATAAACTTTCTAAGTCTATCTGAAATAACATCACTTCACTATGTAAATCAAGTGCTTCAGCAATACGAGGATGCAAAACCCCACACCAACCAATCGCCTTATCATTTAAGCAAATTTCAGCTGATTTACCAGGGTGTAAAGCTTGATGACTTGATTTATTGAAAACAGGTTCTAACTTTGTGTGCGAAAAAAAAGCATCCAAGTCACCTTTGATATCAAAAAAATCAAACTTACGCTTTGTTTCTGACCAATTAAATGTACCAATTTCACCGGTTAATAATCCCGCAATGCAGGCTTTTTCTGTTACCATTTTTTGGTTAAAATCAAAAATCACACCACATTCAATAAATTTAATGGCTGTTTGTTGTCGATGCATATTATAAACCATCGCTGCAACCAAACCTGGCCACATACTGGTGCGCATCTGTGATAATTCACTTGATATAGGATTTAATAACGTTAATGCTTGGCTTTGATGAATAAACATTTCTTGTAAGGTGGGATCTACAAAACTATAACTAATAATCTCGTGATAACCGCGCGCCACAAAAAAATCGAGTGCTTTTTGTTGAATTATTTCATGAGCATCAATTTTGCCTAAAATCGTTGGCACTTGCATATCTTCATCTGGGATATTGTCATAACCATTCAAACGAATGACTTCTTCGACTAAATCAACATCCAAATGTATGTCAAAACGATGGGAAGGCGGCGTAACTTGCCATCCGTGCATACCCTCATCGATTGTCATTCCAAGCCTAACGAGCAGCATTTTTATATCATGATATGCAAGCTCAACTCCGGTAATTTGTTTTACTTTTGCCGGATTAAAAGAAATAGATGGCCTTACCGCAGTATGGTGTTTGGTAGTATCGATAGTTATAGGCCCTGCTTGACCGCCCACTATAGATAAGAGCAATGTCGTTACTCGCTCCAGTGCTAAATGTTGAAGATTAGGATCAACACCTCGCTCAAAACGTTGGGCAGAATCAGTTGATAAACCAAATTGACGTGCAACCCCGGCAATAGCCGTGGGATTAAAATAAGCACTTTCTAGAAAAATAATCTTGGTTTGCTCAGATACAGAGCTTTCTTGCCCACCCATAATACCTGCTAAAGCTAATGGCTTTACATCATCCGCTATTAATAAAGTTGGCGTTTTTAAATTAATTGTTTGGCCATTTAATAGCGTGAGAGTTTCTGTACCATGACTATAACGAATATGAATATTTTGACCTATTTTTTGAGCATCAAAAGCGTGCATGGGTTGACCTAGCTCCAGCATGACATAGTTTATAATATCGACCACAGCATTGATGCTACGAATACCCAATCTTCTTAAACGTTCTTGCAACCATATGGGTGTTATGATTTGATTATTAATACCTGCAATTATGCGGCCGGCATAATAAGTACAAGCTTCTGACGCTTGAATATCAATTTGTTTTTCTAAAGCTGTGGTAACTGCATTTGAATCTGGCATTGGACAATTAAATGCATGATTCGTAAGCGCAGCCACTTCGCGTGCAATACCTTGTATGCTAAAACAATCAGCACGATTAGGTGTCAAATTAATATCTAGTATTTTATCGTTAAGGGCCAAATAATCACTGATAGCCATGCCAACTTCAGCATTATCATCAAGCTCCATGATATTTTTATCATCACCCAGCCCTAATTCAGCAACAGAACATAATCTACCCATAGAAGGCTCACCGTGTACCTTAGTCAGCTCGATAAGCATGCCATCTGGTAAGATAGCGTTAACCTTAGCTAAAACGACGTATAATTTTTCACGTATGTTGGCCGCATCACAAATTATTTGTAAAATTTCTTTTCCGTGTTTATCACAACTAACTTGACATATGGTTAAATGAGGAGCCTCTGGATGCGGTCGACAGGAAATTATTTGAGCCACTACAATATGTTTAAGTTGACCTGAAACAGGATAGATACTATCAACTTCAAGACCCGCCATTGTTAATAAATCAGCTATCTTTTGTATATCTATGGCAGGGTTAACCCACTCTCGTAACCACAGTTCACTAATTTTCATTTAAGACTTATCCGAAAATTTTTTAATATCATCGCTTATCGATTAAAATTGTTTTAAAAAAGCAACTTCGTTTTCAAAAAGCATACGTAAATCATCTATACCAAAATATAACATCGCCAATCTATCTAAGCCTATACCAAATGCCCACCCTTGATAAGTTGACGATGAGATACCTGCCATATCTAAAACATTAGGGTGTATCATGCCGCAACCTAACACTTCAAGCCAGCCTGTATATTTACAAGAACGACATCCCTTACCCTCACAGTGGGTACATTGAATATCAACTTCAGCGGAAGGTTCAGTAAAAGGAAAATAGGACGGTCTAAACCGTAATGCTAATTTTTTTTTAAAAAAATCATTAAAAAAATTAGTTAACAAACCACGAAGATGTTTTAGTGTGGCTTGCTTATCGACACATAAGCCTTCCACCTGATGAAACATAGGTGTATGCGTTATATCTGAATCACACCGATAAACTCTGCCTGGCGCGATTAGGCGTAATGGAGGCTCATTTTTTTCAAGACGGCGAATTTGTACAGGGGAGGTATGTGTACGTAGTAATAAATTTTCATCAAAATAAAATGTATCATGCATCGCCCGAGCAGGATGATGTTTAGGAATATTCAGTGCTTCAAAATTATAAAAAGGGGTTTCTACTTCAGGTCCTTTTACTACATCAAACCCTAGACGACTAAAATAATCATTTACAAATATTTTAATTTGCGTAACCGGATGATAAGAGCCGGTATGATTATTTCTGCCTACTAATGTTATATCAATATTTTCAGCTTCTACTTTTTCTTGTAGAAGAATATTTTTTAGTATTTGTTTTTTTTCTTCTACTAAACTTATGATATTTTTTTTAGTCTCATTTATAAGCTTTCCGGCACGCGGCCTATCTTCAATAGGCAATGATGCCAAACTTTTAACGATTTCAGTAAGCTTACCTTTTTTACCCAAATAATGAATACGAATTGCCTCAAGACTCGCTCTATCTTGTGCATTTGCTATATCTTTTGTTGCTTGATGTTCTAAATTATTAACAGATTGCATGATAGTACCATGGCATGAAAAAGGAGGCATATGCCTCCTTTTAAATTCAAATAGAATAATTGTTTAAAACTTTATTAAGATATTAGGATAACGCAGCTTTAGCTTGCTCTGCAACTGCTGCAAAAGCAACTTTATCAAAAACCGCCATATCAGCTAATACTTTTCTATCAATTTCAATCATTGCTTTTTTAAGACCATCAATTAATCGACTATATGATAAACCACACTCACGAGCCTGTGCATTAATTCTTGTAATCCAAAGTGAACGAAACTGTCTTTTCTTTTGTCTTCTATCACGATAAGCATATTGCCCAGCTTTAATTACAGCTTGCTTAGCCATTCTATAAGTACGACTTCTGGCTCCGTAATAACCTTTGGCTTGAACTAAAATCTTTTTATGACGTGCTTTGGCGGTAACGCCACGTTTAACTCTTGGCATTTCTACTTCTCCCCATTAACTGCCGTGTAACATACGCGCAGCTAAGCGTGCATCACATGGTTTTAATCTATTTGCGCCTACACGCAAGTTACGTTTTTGCTTTGTCGATTTTTTTGTAAGAATATGATTTCTATAAGCCCCTCGGCGCTTAATTCCACCATTTGCCGTTTTGCGAAACCTCTTAGACGCGCCACGGTGTGATTTTAACTTTGGCATACAATACTCCGCATTTACATTAATACTCAATTAAACGTTTAAATTTAACTATGTTTTAAATCTTTGAAGATTTACTTTTTTTTAGGTGCTAACACCATAAGTAATTGCCTTCCTTCACGTTTTGCTTGCTGTTCAATAACAGCACAATCACTTGTATCTTCTTGTAATTTTTGCAGAAGTTTCATACCAAGATCTTGATGCATCATTTCACGTCCGCGAAAACGTAAGGTTACTTTTACTTTATCACCATGCTCTAGGAAACGTAACAGGTTGCGTAGCTTGACCTGATAATCACCTGATTCCGTTGTAGGACGAAATTTTATTTCTTTAACTTGAATTTGTTTTTGCTTCTTTTTTGCTTCAGCTTGTTTTTTACTAAGCTCAAATAAATATTTACCATAATCCATGATCCGGCAAACTGGGGGTTTTGCTGTAGGTGAAATCTCAACCAAATCAAATCCACTCTCTTCTGCGAGATTTAAAGCTTCTCTAATTGAAACAACCCCTACTTGATTACCTTCAACATCGATAAGCCGTACTTCAGAGACAGTAATTTTTTCGTTGATACGTGCACGATCAGCTTCACGCTTATTCTGTAAGGAAATAGTAGAACCCTCCAATTTTATTTAACTACGATACTCTATATAATAGAGCAGATACAATGTCGCAAAATTTTATAGATAATTAATATTTTTCTCAAGTTAAATTTAATAAAAATGGCTAAAATAATAAAAAAAATATTAAGTTCGATCAAATTTTAATAAGAAATTACGATATATATACAAAAGAGAAAAGTTACAGCTATGTTGGTAGGCATGAGTGGGATCGAACCACCGACCACCACCATGTCAAGGTGGTGCTCTACCACTGAGCTACATGCCTATTAAACACTTTATTCATAATAAGGGGAAAGATAAAAAGGACCTGGCGATGACCTACGTTCGCATGGGGAGGCCCCACACTATCATTGGCGCTGCTGCGTTTCACTACTGAGTTCGGGAAGGGA
>PKDH01000058.1 GCA_002863045.1 Legionella sp. | reverse complement strand
CAATTAAACCAACAAAATGGCCCTTCGTTATAAATAAATTTAAATCGAGTGATGTTCCACGTGGAACATCTATGGTTTGATGCCATAAGTTGCTAATAATTGCTGTAAATGCATGAGGCGTGATGAGGCTAATTTTTCTTCCTCGATGGCCTGTATAAGTGCGCATCCTGGGGTGTTTGAGTCATGCGCACAATTGCGAAAACGACACAAATGCGCAAGCTTGGCGCATTCACGAAACCCTTGGATAATATGCGCACGGCTCATAGGCCCAAGCGTAAATTCACGTACCCCTGGCGAGTCAATCACTTGCCCCCCCTGGGCTAGATGATAAAGACGTGAATAGCTGGTGGTATGTTTACCCAATTGGCTTTGGGTGGAAAGTGCTCCGATGGCAATGGGCTGGTAATGTGGAATTAAACGACTGATAAGTGAGGATTTACCAACGCCTGATTGCCCGATAAATACACTGGTGTTGGCATTAAGTGTCGCTATCAATTCATCTGACAAGGGTTGCTTAAAAGTGGTGGTAAGAATTGGATAGCCGAGTGGTTTATAGTATGCATCAAGCCAATTCTGGGTTTCAGACAAAGGCAAATCTGTTTTATTCAACACAATTGCTACATCTAAATTTAAATAATCAGCCATCACCAAATAGCTATCTAATAATAGCCAGCTCGGTATAGGGCGGGGTGCAAGGACAATCAGCAGTTGGGTGACATTAGCGGCTACAGCTTTGGCTTGACCACGCATGTCTTTTTTTTCTAACACACTGATGCGCGGGAAAATACTGGTGATCACGCCTTGGGTGGCGTTAAGCGGCTGCCAGCTTACTTTATCACCCGCGACCACGGAGTTTAAATGGGTTCGTAAATAACAGGTAATGATATGGTTATCAGTGGTTTCGATTTCTACATGATGCCCTAAACGTGAAATGACCAAGCCCGACTTATCGGTAGAATTTAATTTTTTATGCTGCTGGATTTTAATTTGCCGTGCTTGTTGCAGGCTCACTCGACGCTTAGGCATATATAAATAACAGCTTATGAAAGAAATGGCTTTAGTGTAGCCTAATTTGCCCATCAATACCGAAATTTTTGATGTTTCACGTGAAACATCAAAAGCTTGGGTTAGGGTAGACGATATAAAACTTAGGTAAACGATGGTATAATTTCGCTCTATTGTCCCTACCTATCATCTTTGAGGAAACCCTATGAGTGATGCTTATGACTCGTCGAATATTAAAGTATTAAAAGGATTGGATGCGGTAAGAAAACGCCCAGGTATGTATATTGGCGATACCGACGATGGCACAGGTCTGCATCATATGGTTTTTGAGGTGGTTGATAATGCGATTGATGAAGCTTTGGCAGGATTTTGTGAGCATATCAACGTTATCATTCATGCGGATAATTCTATTACGGTTAAAGATGATGGCCGCGGCATTCCGGTGGATATTCATCAAGAAGAAGGACGTTCAGCGGCAGAGGTTATCATGACCATCCTACATGCTGGGGGCAAATTTGATGATAATTCCTATAAAGTTTCAGGTGGATTGCATGGTGTGGGTGTATCCGTGGTGAATGCTTTATCCGAAGAATTACACTTAACCATCATGCGTGATAACCAAACCTATGAGCAGCATTACAGGCAAGGCGTGCCTGATGCGCCTATTGCGGTGACAGGGAATGCCAGTCACACAGGCACTCAAATTTGGTTTAAGCCCAGTGATGCCACGTTTACCAATATTGAATTTCACTATGAAATTTTAGCCAAACGGCTGCGCGAATTATCTTTTTTAAATTCAGGCGTGCGTATTCATCTTTTGGATGAGCGTACTGATAAGCAGGATACGTTTTGTTATGAAGGCGGCATTAAAGCTTTTGTTGGGCATTTAAACCGTAATAAAACACCAATTATTCCAGAGGTTTTTTCCTTTGTATCCGAAAAAGATAACGTGGCAGTAGAACTTGCCATGCAGTGGAATGATTCATTTCAAGAAAGTATCTTTTGTTTTACCAATAATATTCCCCAACGGGATGGCGGTACCCACTTAGCGGGCTTTCGCTCAGGCTTAACGCGCACACTCAATTCTTATATTGATAAAGAAGGTTATGCAAAAAAAGCAAAAATTAATACCACAGGGGACGATGCGCGCGAGGGTCTAACCGCCGTGTTGTCGGTCAAAGTGCCTGACCCTAAATTTTCTTCACAAACTAAAGATAAATTGGTGTCATCGGAAGTTAAAGCGGTGGTTGAATCACTGGTTGCTGAGCGCTTCCATGACTTTTTATTAGAAAATCCTAATATTGCTAAAACCATTGTGGGCAAAATTATTGAAGCCGCACGTGCACGTGAAGCCGCGCGTCGTGCCCGTGAGATGACACGGCGCAAAGGCGCGCTTGATATTGCGGGCCTGCCTGGCAAGCTTGCTGATTGTCAAGAAAAAGACCCGGCTCTTTCTGAGCTTTATATTGTGGAAGGAGATTCGGCTGGTGGCTCGGCTAAACAAGGGCGCGATCGTAAATTTCAAGCCATTTTACCGCTTAAGGGTAAAATTTTGAACGTCGAAAAGGCACGTTTTGATAAAATGTTAGGCTCCCAAGAAGTCGCAACTTTGATCACCGCGCTTGGCTGTGGTATTGGTCCGGACGAATACTCACCCGATAAAATCCGCTATCATCGCATCATCATCATGACGGATGCGGATGTCGATGGTTCACATATTCGCACACTGCTGCTGACCTTTTTCTACCGCCAAACGCGAGAATTAATTGAACGCGGTTATATCTATATTGCTCAACCACCCCTTTATAAAGTTAAGCGTGGCAAACAAGAACATTATGTCAAAGACGATGAAGCTCTTTTTACCTATCTTACGCATAGCGCGCTTGAAAATGCGCGTTTCTTTCCAGCGCTTGAGGCGCCCGCCATTTCGGATAAAGCGCTTGAAGAGCTGGTGATGTCTTACCGCGAGATTCAAAAGTTATATGCCAAGCATGCCAAACGGTATCAGCTAAGTGTTATCCGGCAATTAAGTCATCTGCCATTATTAGAACGCGCTGATTTGCAAGATGAAACCTATATGCAGTCTTGGGTTAGCCAACTACAAACCAGCTTACAAGCGTTAAAGCAGCCATCTTATCGCTATCAAGTGGCATTGGTCTACCAAGAAGAGCACGCCATTTATCTGCCAAATATTATTACCACGCATCATGGGTTAGACAGCCATACGTTACTGCCACAAGAATTCTTTTTATCCAAAGATTATCGCACCATGCAAACGACTCAAATGCGTTTTAATGAATTGCTTGAAGAAGGAGCATACGTTACGCGTCAAGAGAAAAAGCATACGGTGACAGATTTTGAGCAAGCCATTGATTGGCTGATGGAAGAAGCAAAAAAAGGCCAAAGCATCCAGCGTTACAAAGGTTTAGGCGAGATGAATCCGGAGCAACTTTGGGAAACCACCATGGACCCTGCGGTCAGGCGCATGCTACAGGTGACCATCGAAGATGCTGTTGAAGCGGACCAAATATTTACCACACTGATGGGTGATAATGTAGAGCCAAGACGTGAGTTTATTGAACACCATGCCCTGGATGCTGAAAATATTGATGTCTAATCGGTAAAATTCAACGTTTTAATTTTTTAAGGAATATCATGAGAAAATCATGGATGTATACAGCATTATGTATCAGTCAACTTAGTTTCGCCGGTGACATGGGCACTTATATGCCACCGCAGGCGATGAGTACCTCGCCTTATGCTGGGCGTTATGGCAAAGTGATTACGCTGTCATTAGCGCCTGCTTGGTATGGCAATCAAACGATGACTGAGCGCAATTTCTATGCGCTTTCGCCCTTAACGCCTGAGTTTTATCACACTTATTATTCGCGCCATAGTGAAGGCGTTGTGGGGGCAGGTGAGCTTTTTTTTGCGCTAAATCGTCCCTTGCAAAATGATTGGTCAGTGCAGTTTGGGATTGTCATGGCTTATAGTGGCAACGGTAAATTGTATGGTGATTTGGCAGTAGGCCAGCCAATTGTCGCGCGTTATCCTTATTCTTTTCGTCTCTCAAATGGGCGGGTTGGTTTAAAGGGTAAATTAATTTCTGATTATCCGACACTTTTAAAGCCTTATGTGAGTGCAAGTATTAATGCCGGCTTTAATCGCGCCTGGGATTACACTACGAGCCATGCTGTTTTAGGCATCGCCTCACGCCCACAGTTTGAAGGACATACCAGTGTGGCTTTTACCTATACACTTGGCATGGGCGTGCAAGCCAATCTAACGCCAAGCTGGCAGGTGGGTGTAGGGTATGAATTTGCTGATTGGGGAAAATATGGTTTAAATTCGCCTGATGCGTGTGTGGGTGACATCAAGTGGTGCCTCATCAACGACGGTGAGTGTTTCTTGATGGGGTAAAGGTTTGGTGACCACTTCTTGATAATCAAGCGCGTTGATGTCTCTAAAGCATGCGGTTAAAAGCAGCATAGTTATGCCAACACTGATTAATTTCATATAAAATCCTTTTCTAGTTTCATCATGCCATCGAGTGTAAGGCATCCGTTTATAAGACTCAACGAGGTTTATGAATGATCATGATGAAGCCTTAAAATACCCATGCTTTGCCAAGGGCGATGCCCGCCCAGGTGCAACTGATGCTTAAAATCACATTCAAGGCAATATTCAACAAAGCCAAGCCCCAAGTGCTATGTTCTAAAAGTGTGAATGTTTCCAAGGAAAAAGATGAAAAAGTGGTATAGCCGCCTAAAAAACCCACTAATAGCAAAGCACGCAGGGTAGGGGCTAAGTCAACCCATTTAGTTATCATCAAACTAAACAATAAACCCATGATAAAAGAACCTGTAACATTCACTAAAAGGGTGCCCAAAGGAAAAGCCAGCTCCCGCCCCCATAACGCATGAATGCCCTGCACCAGCCAAAACCGCGCGACTCCACCTAAACCCGCGCCTAGAAAAACCCATAATGATAGCATCACTACCGCTTGTGTTTTGTAGAGAATAAAACCTTTTACCACATTTTAGTTAACATTACGTTAATAATTTTCTGCTAAATTATAAAGATAATCAGTGTATTTTTAATACAGGTGAGCAAGTGAGTAAAGAAGCGGAAACACAACCTATCTATACTTTTTCAGGTACCCGAGATGTTTGGAAGCAAGCATTTGCCGGTACGATGAGTATGGATAGATATCAATTGGAAGATGAATTGCCCCCGATAAAAAGAGATTTACGTGTTACAAGATTTGTTGGTACTCAAGATGAGGCGAGAAATTTTTGTCAAGATTGGCACGATTTAACTTCAACTTATAGATATATGCAGGGGGATATGGACGGAGGCGCTTTCGCCATAAGAAATATGGTGGATTATTTTGTGCATAACCCAACTGTTTTAGAGGATAGTGAAAAAAAAGGTATAGATAAGAATATAGCAGAAATAAGATTTGCTTTTAGACATGATGGCCATAACTATGGTTTTGTGGTTATGGCACGTAAAGCTCATCCAGAGGATTGGATGATTAGTTTTAATCAAGATTTACATAAAAATGATGGAACCATAACAACTTATTTTAGTTCAAATTTATTTAAACAGTTTCTTATGGAGCAAGAATCTGAGCAGCCAATTCAAGATATTCCTGAAGTAAATATGTTATCAACTTTCAAACTTGAGGATTTAAAAGATGTATTAAGTAAAATACCTGATCAACAATTAGTAACTTTTATAAAAAAAATTTTTCAATCTTCTGCACAAAATTCTCAATTAGATGCTCAGGCTATAGAAGTAGCGTCTCAATATTTAGAGAGAAAAAATTCTTTAATTCCCGAAACTATCATTGAAGATGTTTTTCCATCAGAGTCAACATCTCAGAATGCTCCATCAATTGGAGCAGAAGCACCAGCACCAGCACAAATAGAAGCACCACCAGCTATAAATGATTTATTAGATAAACTTAAATTACCTGAAAGTTTCTTAACGCATAAGATAAACAATAATTATCAGCAAATTGGCACTATTTGTAAAAAGGCTTTGGCTGAAGCACCTCCTGCAAAAAAAGAAGCGTTACAACAATCAATTGAGCAATATTTAAAGTTAGTTATCAAGTTTGTAATGCCACTAAGACAACTAGGAAAGGTTGAGGTTGGGTTAGCCGTGATAGTAAATTTATTACCTGCAAACAATGAATTTGTACAACAAATAGGCGAAAAATTAAAGCTTGAGCCTGTCAAATTAACCGATAAGTTTAATGAGCTAAAAAAGGGTGATGATGATAAAGCTAAATTTTTTCAAGACATCGACACAAGATGCCAAGCCAGAATAAAAAATAAATTTGGTGAAGCACAAGATAGTGAAATTGCTAGAGTGAATGAATACAAAGCGCGCATCGTGATTGCCACGCATGGGTTAACTGATCTTAACGACATAAAAAAAGCTGTTTTTTTAGCCAATATTGAGATGAAATTGGCGGCGTTTGAGAAGCGTTTACCAAAGCATAGAAAAGATAAAAATTTCGAACAACATATTAAAAACTACAAAAATCAAATTATTGATGCTACAAATTTATATTTTAACGTTAAAACAGGTGACGAAAAATTTGAGCTTAAGCCTCATGAAAAAATGGATGATGTAAACTCTCAACAATTTAAGATAAATATTCAAGACGCCACGAATGAATTTATTAAAGCTACTAATATTTATAAAGATAAATCTATGTTAGGAAAAATAGGGCGTTTGCTTGCTGCAGCAATCGTAAACACTGCAGCAGCTTTGAGCTTGGGATACATGCATCGTCGAAATAAAAAATTAACAAATTTTTATGGTTTCTATACCCAAACACGCAGTGTTGAAAAGGCACGGCTTTTAAGTCGTGAAATTGAAGAAAGTGTGAAAATTGAAAGTGTGAAGCCTAAAGCGGGTGCTTAATAGCGGAATAATGTCTTTCTCTACCGGGTTTTGTACACTTCCAATAAGTTTTTTGTGATGGCCATTAAATCATGCCGATTGATTCTTTTATTTTTAATCATACTTCCTGCGGCTTTAGTTGATTATTCTGTTTACATGAGTTCCATGATTGTAACTGTGGTGGCCTATGCTCTATTTTCATTAGAAAAAATCGGAGTCGAGCTACAAAATCCATTTTCAATCGACCATTTGAGCCATCTTCCTCTCAACGAGATTTGTAACACCATTGAGAATAACATCGCTGAAATAAAAAAAAGCTATATAATTAATAAAAAGACTGAATTGGAGCATTGATGAAAACAATTAGTAAAAAAGATCAACACAGTATTACCCCAGACCAAGCAATTAATTTGCTCTATACAGGGAATCAACGGTTTGTTCAAAACTTACGTTTTAATCGAAATTTACTGCAACAAGTTAATGAAACCGCAGAAGGACAATTTCCTTTCGCAAGCATTTTAAGTTGTATTGATTCACGCACACCTGCCGAACTAATATTTGACCAAGGACTGGGGGATATTTTTAGTATTCGGATTGCTGGGAATATCGTTAATGATGATATTATCGGCAGTTTAGAATTTGCATGCAAAGCAGCCGGTTCTAAATTAATTGTCGTTTTAGGTCATACCAATTGCGGGGCGATTAAAGGAGCTTGTGATGGCGCTGAATTAGGGTTATTGACACAGCTTCTAGAAAAAATTAAACCCGCAATTTGCCAGGAAAAAACATTTAAAGAACATCGAGATGGAAATAATCTTGCTTATGTTAATGAAGTGGCCAAAATTAATATAAGAAATAGCATCGAAAAAATTTTGGACAAGAGCATGGTTATAAAGGAGTTAATCACTCAAAAAGCCATTAAGATAATTGGTGGTATGTATGATGTTTCCTCTGGGAAAGTGATGTTTTTTGAAGACTAGGTTAGGTAGGTGCAACAGCCGACGAAATATCCAGCGAGTTAACTGTCAAGATTAGGTTTACACGATGTTTAAGGCTATTTTTAACGCCTACGTCCCGCGGCCTTGTCCGCGGGAACCATGGTTACAATTTTTTAGCGATATAAGTGTGTGGCTAGATCCCGCGGACATGCCGCGGGAAGTAGGC
>PKDH01000026.1 GCA_002863045.1 Legionella sp. | reverse complement strand
AAGTCTGGGTAAGCTATCTTATGCTTTACGTTGATTACTTGCCAGGGTTTTCTAACTAAACGCGTCCTTTAAATTCAATCACCTGGTAGTCAAGTAGGTTCTAGTCAATAAAACGGTCGTTTTCTTGACTCTATTGATTAAGATAATTTACTTATAAAAAATTTTTATCTATACTACAAATGTAGTATTTAATTACATTTGTATAGGAGCTTGTCATGGGTATACCAATAAGAATTGATGAAGTCATATATAACGAAGCAAAAAAAGTCGCGCGCTCAGAATTTCGCTCTATCCCACATCAAATAGAGTTTTGGGCTAGTTTAGGAAAATGTGCTTTAGATAATCCCGATCTCCCTATTGATTTTATTAGAGAAACGTTGCTATCAAAACATCAAGATAGAAGTCTAGCCGAGCCTTTTAACTTAGAAAATAATAATGACTAGTTTTATTATCAAGCAAATGCCATCTTTCAAGCGTGCTTATAAAAAATTACATACAAGTCAGAAAAATACAGTAAAAGAGGCTATCAGGTTAATTGCTGAAAATCCTTCGATAGGCGAAGAAAAAAAAGGCGATCTAGCAGGAATTTTTGTCTACAAATTTAAGCTAAATCAGCAAGAATATCTTTTAGCTTATGAATGGGATGAGGTAAGTAGAATCCTCATTACTTTGGGTGTTCATGAGAATTTTTATCGAGATTTAAAAAGAAACATTTAAAATACCTATTTAAATGTTTAACAATTTTGGCTTGCTTACTCAAGTTTACACATCTATCTTGAGTATAAATTAAAAATAGGGGGATTATCTAAATTTTATTTATCTAACTCATAATATATAGATTGGAGAATAGAGTAGATAACCCACCCCCCCCTACCCTCTTTTTGATGTACAGTTTGAATGACATTCTGCTTCCTTAATCTAAATAAGGTATTTTTTAATGATGATTTAGGTACATTAGAATAAGTGGCTATCATATCTAAATTTAATTCTTCTGTAACATTTGATTTGTTCCGCTTTATGCTTTTATAAAAAAATCTAACTATTTTTTTTGAACTTTCAGATAAATCTCTATATCTAATACTGACGCAAAATGGCTGATCGAACTGTTTGTGAACCGTTTGTGAACCATTATTATCAATAAATTCATCAAAATCATTAAGTGTCGCTTTGCTTAACGTGAACCGTTTGTGAACCGTTTGTGAACCGTTATCATCAATAGATTCAGTAGAATCATTCGGTATTGCATTGTTTAACGTGAACCTTTTTTGAACCGTTACTGTTTTATTATGATCTGTTTTTTCTATACCATCATCTTCAGAAAGATTAAATATATGCGTTCTCTTTTTTGGTGAATTAATATCTTTGCTCGGCAGGCGCCTGCCTTCATTAGCGTACTGTTCAAATGCTCCCTTTTTTATAGCCATATCAAATTACCTCTGTTTCTTCGCTCAAAGGTAAATCGATCAATTCATCATTTTTATTATTAATACGAAGCCATTGCTCACAAATTAACTCCCGATATTCTTCTGCAATTATGGACTCAGGCGCATATTCCAATATAGATTGTTTCGCCATCAATGCCTCCTCCCATTTAACAGATTTTCTCATAGGGATGGTTAGCATGTATTCAGGATATCTAGTGAGGTAGGTAGCATTAATTTGTTGGCTAAGAGAACTCCGCTCTAAAAAAGTGCTGAACATGACAATCACTTGATTATCCAAGTTCATTACAGATTGAAAATCCCAGATATTCTGCATATTTGTGGCAGAGGCGTTATATGATAGCAGATTACATCCCATTGGCATGCTAATAGCATTAGCAATCAATAAGGAGTTTTCAACTAAATGATTCCATGTTGGTCCATTATCAAAAAGAATAACGTCATAGTCTTTTAAAAATGGTATAAGTTTATCTTGGAATATGTACTCCCTTCTTTTCTCATCAGATATCCATTTATTCAGTTTTACAAGCTCATGAGTTTCAGGTATATAATCTAAAGTTGGTAAGGAAGTATTTTTAATAATATCTTTGATAGATATATTTTCACAAAAAAAGTGAAATAATCCGGCTGCTGATTCAAGTTGATCTAATGAAATTAACTGCTGCTGGGGGACAATAATATCAGTCAAGGAGCACTCCGAGTCTAACGGAATTAAAAGAACATTTAAACCATTTAAAGCTAGTACTCTACCCAAATTATAAGTTGTAGTTGTTTTGGAGACGCCTCCCTTCTGTTGGTAAGTAGATACTATTACTTGATTGATTGGTCTCTTTAAAAAACCATATTTACTTCCTATAGATGGTAATTGATCAAGGCTCCAAACACGTGTAGATACCTTTCCTCTAGCCTCTCGATTAGCTTTAGGGATCTCGCCTCTTTCTTCAGCATTATATAATGTTTGTACAGACTTATACCTGATATCCATTTTATATAGTTTTCTAATATCAGAATTCGTCCACTTTATCTTTTCCATTAAAACCCCTTAAGTGTATGTTTTTATGTTAAATAAACCAAATATTCATACAATTACATTTATTTTATCTTTTTTCAATATTTTTTACTTTTTATTCTCAAATATAGTGAACCGTTTGTGAACCATTTATTCAACAATAACGTGAACCGTTCGTGAACCATATTTAATTGCTCGAGATCCCTTGATGTATTAATACGTATGTGAACCGTTAAAACGAATTAACGAGAAAATAAAATGTGAACCATTTGTGAACCGTTAAAAATATAATTAAAATAATATTATTGCTTAATTTATCGATACTTATTGAATAAATAATATTTTTTTGTGAACCGTTTATGAACCATTAATTAATGATTCATTTTTACAAATTTGTGAACCATTTGTGAACCATTTGTGAACCATTCCAGTGCACTATAATCTTTAGTGAGAATAAATCATTGTGAACCATTTAGGCTGCATAAATGTGAACCTTTTGTGAACCATTAAAAAAGAACAATAGCATACAAATACATGTTTGTTTACAAATTTAATATTGAAACATACAAAAAAAGAGTATAGAATAGTTGATAAATTGAATAAAAAAAAAGCCCGCGCTAACGGGCTTTTAAAAACTAGTAGTTTTTGGGCGTTTATAGATTTATAAATTAATCTCACAAGTTAATTGTATCTAAAAATGCTCATTCCGTCAAAGTGTATAAAACTAAGGAATGGTTACGCATGAATAAAAATAAGAATATAGCGACAATTTACCACGACCGCCATGATCAGCTAAAGCTTCTGGCAGGTTCTCCTGCCAAGGCAGAATTTTTGAGTAAGTGTATTTACTGGTGGCAAATTTCCAAATACAAAATCAAAAATAGCGATTACATTTGGTTTACCCGAACAACAGATGAACTAGCAGCAGGTAGCGGGCTTTCAGATAGCTCAGTAGGACGCTACCTTCGAAATTTCACTGACAAAGGTCTAATTGAAAAAAGAATAATTAAACGTTTTTCAAGAAAACATGGTCAGGACATTGCCTGTCTGCACATTCGAATTACCGACAAGCTGCTGGCGCTTTTAAAAACTACTACAAAAAAACCATCCACAACTAATCAAACCACAAGCAACATTAAGCAGCCAGATAGTAAAAATTTACCGCATATTGACGATACCCCTTCGGTCAAACTGACGGATCCTACTATTAATAATAAAGAAAATTTTTCTAATAACAATATTAATACTATTAGCCAACATGCTGTTAATTATGGGAAAAAACAAAAAGCTTCTTTTAAAAAAACCCTCTTTCCCATTGAAAAAAAAATTGGAGAAAGGGTCAGTGAAAACCTCAAAAACCAAATCAAGGGTATGCTCTATAACGTGCTTAAAACACAGGGGCAGGAGCTAAAACATAATGAACGTTTGTTTACAGAAGTTCTTTTTGCTGTGACGAACAAAGCGCAGTTTAAAGACATTGAGTGTATAACCCATCGAATCAATATCACAGCAAGCCTGATTCGCAAAAAGCAGTGGAAAACACCCAAAGGCTTTTACAACTACTGGGATATAGGCCAAGCCTTCAAAGAGCGCGATGAGGTTAAACGCCGTAAAATGCAACAGGAAAAGCTGGAATGGGAGCTTTTAGGCGTAGCTGACCCTAAACGAATCGCTGAAATTAAAGCTCGTTTTGAGGTAAGTATGGCTGAGGGATCACGTTTTGATAAGCAAAAGCAAACCATTGCCAAACAAAAAGGGCAGGCATCTCATCAACGACTTTTGTCAGAAAAGCTCAACCAAATCAATAATGAAATTTTCACAGAAGGTAAATACTTAAAACAAATGGAAGAAGCCCTTCAGAAGAGTTTAGGATATGCCAACCAGGAACTTATCGACAGCATCGGTATAAGGCTTGCTAAACTGTATGACGAGCACGCGAGCATTGAGTCTGAACTTCAAAATATACGACAGAACTGGGATATGTGTGCTTAAATGTAAGGCTTCAAATTTAATCTGACAAATCACTAGATATCTGACAGTTAAATTGTCCGATATTTTGAAGTATTACGAAAGGCTTCTGCTGGCTAATTTCAAAATTTGAATTCCAATAGCCGCTTCCGTAAAATAAGTTAACAGGGTAACTATATTTTTTAGATATTTTTCTAAAAAATATGGTCCATTGTAATGATTGCCATTACTGAAACTGCAATAGCAATTAGGTTTCCTGTGATTGACCGAATGGTACACATTCTCATTATTCTATCAATGATTGTTGAATAGTTTGTTTTTTGTATTTTTTCTTTCAGAGCGGATAATTTATATTGGAAATTGTAAGTTGATTATCCATTGTTATCATTCTCCATGAAAGCGTGTTGTCCTATCGATGAAAAAACAGTTTTATAATGTTCATCCTCATCAATCATTTTAAAGGTGTAAATGAGTACGCCTAAAATAATTTCTTTGTCATAAACACTCACGATTATAGTCATCGAGATGATGTGAAATTTACTGAAATACTATTACCAGAAAGTACTGATGCTAAATTCATGGAACGTGATTTTTTATGGAATGAAGCGGAAAAGGCAGAGAAACGGAAAAATTCACAGGTTAGTAAAGATTTTGTTTTAGCACTGCCTAAAGAGCTCGATTTGATTCATCAAATTGAATTAGTCAAGCGATTTGCACTGATTCATTTTGTTGAGCATGGGGTTCCTGCTGATATTGCCATTCATGATCATAGCGATGGGAATCCTCATGCCCACATCTTGGTAACAACAAAGCGTTTAAAAGGAAATAGGTTTGACACGCAT
Source organism: Legionella sp. (assembly GCA_002863045.1). GTDB lineage: Bacteria > Pseudomonadota > Gammaproteobacteria > Legionellales > Legionellaceae > Legionella_C. Next base: position 3,778 of record PKDH01000026.1, on the reverse strand, counting down.
AAGGCGCGTGACTTAAACCCTGTTTTTGGCCGAGGATACGTTAAGGAAGATGAGCAATGGCACAACCAATGGCGTGATTTTCAAAATCAATTTTTTGAAGAAAAAGGCTTTGATCTCAATGTTGATTTGAATCATATTATTCCTGAAAAACATCACGGCGGTCATCGAAATACCGCGAAGCACTATATCCAGCAGGAAAATAAAATTATCAAGCAGGCACGTCAGGACATCGCCCTGCATGATATTGATAATTTCATTAACATTATCTCAATCGAGCATAGTGTTTTTAGCAGACGTGATATGCCTTGGTGACAATGAGCAAGGACAAAAAGCCTATACGACCCGACATCAATTTTTTCAAAAAAGTCAGCTGCTTAAAAATCTTGAAACCATTCAATCACGACAAGGGCATGTGTTTAAAACCGCTATCGCCGATACGCTTGAAAAAACAACCTTAAGCGAAGAACAAAAACAGGCCTTTGAGTTTGTTGTATCTGGTGGTGATATATCCTGTATCATTGGTCGGCCGGGGGTTAGAAAAAGCTATATGCTCTCGCCTATTAAATCGTTTTACGAACTCCATGGATGCAGGGTTTTAGGTGCTGCCTTATCAGGTGAAGTCGCCAAACAATTACAAGCTGAAGCAGGCATTGAATCATCCACCATTGCTTCGTTAACCACGCGGATTTTATCAGGAAAACTCGCTTTAACGACAAAAAATGTTTTGGTGATTGATGAGGCAGGCATGGTTGATTTTGCCAACCTATCCTTTTTGATTGAAAAGGTTAAGGCGGCTTCTGCCAAGATGATTTTGGTGGGTGACCCCGAGCAGCTCAAGCCGATAAAAAAAGGCGCTATTTTTAGAGGGATTGCTGATTATATTGGCAGCTTTACGATGGTTGATATAAAAAGGCAACGACATGAAGGAGACAAGAAGGTCAGTATTGCCCTTGCTAAAGGTCAGGTCGAAGAAGCGCTGTCCCATTATCAAGGAAAAAATGCGCTTTGTATTGCAGATAATGAACAAGGCCATTTTGCATCAGCGATGCTTCTTAATACCTGGCAACATCACATTCAAACTTATGATGATTTAAAAAGCAACATTATTGTGGCGCATTCCAACTCAACGATTCATGATTTAAATCAAAACGCCCGTGATATTCTTGTTGAAAGGGGGCTTTTGGATAAGCGCCAGGTTCACTTTGTTCAGGAGAACAAGGATGTATTATCTCGGTGTCTGATGAAATCATTAAACTGCAACTGAACGATGCAAGCATCATTCAGTTGCCTGCGCATTTAAGACGGTATGTTGAACCAACCAGGCTGCATGATTTTTATGTTTCAAAGGGTGAGCGAATTATTTTTAAGAAGGGCGACACTGAAATTGGCGTTAAAAATGGTGATATTAGCTCAGTTATTTCTGTTAGCGAAACCCAGTTTGAAGCCAAACTTGATTCAGGGGAGGTAATTAGGGTTCCAAAACGCTATAAACAGCTTGATTATGCCTATGCCATGACGGTTCATAAGTCCCAGGGTATGTCGGTTGAAAACACATTTGTGTGTATAGACACCAAATGGTGGGACAGGGCGCTTAGCTTTGTTGCCTTTACACGACACAAAGACACGTTAAAAATCTTTGCTAATAGCCACAATTATCCTAATTTTGACAATCTGGTTAAAGGCCTTTTTCAAAAATCAATTGCGGATAATGTGATTGACTATCCGCTGAATTTAGGCCAACGGCATGGTTTTGGCTTTGACGGTTTGATAGAGCGAGCCGTTTCCCGTGTGACCCTCGCATCAAAGGCCATTAAAGATAAGGCAAATTACCTTTACAACTATGCAATGGCGTTAAACTCGCTAAAAACAATCACGACAAGCAATGATAGAAAACTGACCCGAAATCACGCCAAAGACATTGCGCAATATCTTGATATGAAAGCAAAGATTAAAATGCAGAATAAACTTTTGCAAACGCGTTCATCAGATGCAGGCAAGGCTATTTCGGAACTTAATGGATTTGATGATTTTTACAAATTGTCCTGCGCTCGTGATAAAAAAGCGGCTCATTTACTGAAACTCGATGAGAAACTGCTTGGTGGTCTTCAGATGAAGCATTTTGAGAGTGAAAAACTTCAAGAGGAAGCCTCAAGGTTTGATGCGCTTTCATCCATTAAAACGGCCTTGCGTTTGCAGGACATTGCCCCAGCCTGTCATTCGGAACTGTCCAGAAAACTCAGTACCATGGATATGGAAGCCCAAGAAAACCAAGTGGCTATTAAGCAGCTTGCCAAACAGAAAATTAGGGGCGCAGGTGATATCGTTCAGGTCATCGAGTCTTATCAAAAACACTATAGAGCCAACCTGTTAAAGGAACTTAAGACACAACACCCCGCGCTTGATGACTATGTCAAATTGACTCAAGCACGACAAAAAGCAGCAGCAACCTTTGAGGCTGAAAAAATCGATAAAAAACTATCCTCACTTGCCAAAACTATTGCCTCAGACAAGTCGTTGAGTGTACAAATCAGGCAATTCCTGCCAAAGCTTCGAAATCATTTAAACCAAAGTATTCAAAGAGGGTTGGACAGGGAGCGCGGTATTGAAAGATAAGCCTGCCAGGTATTACCTGGCTTATTCAATTTTTTACAATGTACAAGGATGGTTTTTAATTGGATTAGTTCTGACCCTGCGTATTCAAGCAAGGCTTGATAGGAAATAGTTTGACTTAATCTGATACAACCCCTTGAAAATGTGAGCGTTTCCGGTTTTGATAGACAAATAAACCAGCTTTAAAACCAATGTCACATGATTGCTATTTTAAGAAAAAATCAGCATTGATGTTAAATTTTCTTTTTAGTTCAGCGATATAATGTTTTCCTAAGCCTCGTTCACCATTTACAAATTTGGAAACATTTGCTTGACCACCGACCATAGGCGCAAGATATTTTTGATAAAGTTGATGGGTATTCATCAGATATTTGACCCTCGCTACATCGGTTACATGCTCACCTATAAAAGCAAAATGCTCATTCCATATCAAGATGAATTTTTAGGGCATTTATGACGGCCGTCATAAGGACCGTGCCAATATGTCCTGTACGCGTTGAGCCACTTATTCTCAATTTTGAAATAGTTCTAATTTGATGACATTGAGCTTTGGAGTCTTTGGCAAGCCCGGTATCGGTACTTGCTAAAAAAACTTCAAAAGGATATATCTTTTGGATGACGGAGGTAATAGGAATAATAGTCACAGTCGCAGCTACTTTATTATTTGCGTTATTACTCACAATCAAAACAGGCCGCCTTTTTTGAGCTTCGGCGCCAACTGTTGGGTTTAAATCGGCAAAATAAATATCACCACGTTTCATCGGGGCTCAGTCCATCTAATGTCGTATTATCAAAAAGAGGATTTATTTCAACATTGGCTGCTCGATAAGCCTGCTCTAAGTCTTGCTGTTGTAAGAGATAAAGAGCTTTCTTAATTACCTCAGAGCGGTTTTTAATATTGTGCTCTAGCCCATAATTCTCGATAAACGCACATTGCTGTCTAGAAAGAGAAATTGATAATTTTAACGATTGCATCATCACACCTTTGTTCATACCTATGATACTACTAATAGTAGTATCATTCGCCTTGAAACTCAAGGCCAACAAAACGACCGTTTTATTGACTAGAACCTACTTGACTACCAGGTGATTGAATTTAAAGGACGCGTTTAGTTAGAAAACCCTGGCAAGTAATCAACGTAAAGCATAAGATAGCTTACCCAGACTT
>PKDH01000046.1 GCA_002863045.1 Legionella sp. | reverse complement strand
CATTTTTCAAGCGTCAAAGCCAATCCAACATCCACACAGACGACTTTCCTCGTATCCATGGTGATAAAATTTTTAGCAGATACGGCGTCCGTGACAATGCGCCCAGTTTGGTTAAAAATCTCAATAAGTTTCTGTTTAATTTCGTCATCGGTCGATTGCCGCCCTTTGATATAGGGGCAAATCCAACCATAGTTTTTACCATCTTTTTTGACAAGCTCTGCTGGAAAATCTAAATTAATTTTATTCCATAATTTTACTGCACGTTTAGGAAAATCGGTATAGGCATGCTTAGCCCGCAATATTTTTAATATTTGCTGCTTATCATTATTTAAATAAACTCTGTTGTAACTACCATGGCCGTAAAGCTGCCATTCATCGATTTTTAGTGTTTTAAAATCTATGGTCATCTAATATCTGCTTATCTTACAAAATTTAATAATATAATTTAAAGATAAATAAAACACAGTAATATTTTTTTTATCTTACTGATAATTTTTTAGTTTCAAATGAGCTGATATAGGTTATTTGACAGCGCATATACTTGACTCGACTTTAGCCATTTTTCCCAGATTGGTCCACCTTCAAGAACGTGCGCAGCGCGTGTCTTGTCCAATTCCGTTCATCCTGAGGGCGTGCCTAGCACGGTGTCGTGCCCAATTCCGTTCGCCCTGAGGAACGTGCGTAGCACGTGTCTCGAAGGGCTAAGTTCTAAGTAAACACACCAAGACTATTTTTTCTACTCCATTCTTGAATTTTTTTTCAATACGCAAGGTATTAACTCGTTGAATTAGCTGATTTTAGTTATCTAGTAAACCCTTCGAGACGCGTGCTAGGCACGCTCCTCAGGGTGAACGGACCTGGCAAGCCGCCTGCTATATAGGCTCCTTAGGGGAACGGGCTTAAATCTTTGACCCAACCTAATACATGTTTATTTTCCCCGAGTCGTTCGTTTTGAAGAACATGCGAGCACGTGTCTTGTCCAATTTCGTGCGTCCTGAGGAGCGTGCGCAGTGCGTGTCTTGTCCAATTTCGTTCGCCCTGAGGAGCGTGCGCAGTGCGTGTCTTGTCCAATTCCGTTCGCCCTGAGGAACGTGCGTAGCACGTGTCTCGAAGGGCTAAATTGTAAGTAAACACACCAAGACTATTTTTTCTTCCTTTTGGCCAAATAGGAAAGTTTGTCCCAATCACCTAAGATTAAAGCTTCTTTCTTTTTTCTACTCCATCCTTGAATTTTTTTTTCAGCGCTCAAGGCTTCTATTCTGCTAGGATATTGCTCTGAATACACCAGCTTAAGCGGTAGTCTAGTGGCGGTATAACATGTTGGAAAAATTCTATGATAATGCTGGTATAGCCTCATCTCTAAATTATCAGTATGCCCAGTATAATAGCTGTTATCACAACATTGAAGAATGTAAACCCAAAACATAATTGAATCCGCCTGTGGCTAGTGAAGTATTTTTTAACGTCTGAAGATTAGAAAGCCCTTCGAGACGCGTGCTACGCACGCTCCTCAGGGCGAATGAATCGGGCAAGATGCCTGCTAGGCACGCTCCTCGGGGCGAACGATCCTAAGATAAATGATTAAATAGCGTTACGACGTAAGGCACGCTGGGCGTATTCATCCTCTAAACTTTTAATAACCTCATGGATTGGTTTGGTACCAATCAGTTGATTGGCCGCGCGCACACTAAGCGTATTATCCGTGATTTCTTTATCGCCAACGACCATGATGTAATTGATTTGGCGTAGTTGCGCAAGGCGCACTTTTTTATTAATTGATTCATTATTAAAATCAGCTTCAGCGCGAAGACCAGCGGCTTTAAATTGGGCCACCACAGCGGCGGCGTAATCATGGTGTGCTTCTGCGACTGGTAAAATAATGGCTTGTACTGGCGCAAGCCACAGCGGAAACTTGCCGGCATAATGCTCGATTAATACCCCTAAAAAGCGCTCAATTGAGCCATATACCACGCGATGTACCATGACCGGGCGGCGCTTTTCGCCTTGAGCATCAATGTAATTTAAATCAAAGCGCTCTGGCAAATTTAAATCTAGCTGAATGGTGCCACACTGCCAGGTCCGTCCAATGGCATCTTTGATGTGAATGTCAATTTTAGGGCCATAAAAAGCGCCATCGCCTTCGTTAAGTTTATACGTATGGCCAGCGCGTTCTAGTGATTGAATCAAGCCTTCTGTGGCTTCGAGCCATTGCTTGTCACTACCAATGGATTGTGCCGGGCGGGTCGAGAGTTCTAAATGGTAATCTAAACCGAACACGCCATACATAGAAGTTGCCAGCGTTAATACGCCTTCGATTTCACTGGCAATGTCTTGAGGCTCCATAAAAATATGCGCGTCATCCTGATGAAAGCAGCGCACCCGAAATAAACCTGATAAGGCGCCACTAAATTCATGGCGATGCACTAAACCAACCTCGGCAACTCTTAACGGTAATTGACGGTAGGAATAGCGATCATCTTTGAAATACAGCATGCCGCCTGGGCAATTCATTGGTTTTATGACGCTGGTTTTATCATCAACCACGCTTAAATACATGTTTTCACGATAAAAATCCCAATGGCCTGAGGTCTGCCATAACTCTTGTGACATTAAAAGTGGTGTTTTAATTTGTTGATAATTGGCTTTATTGTGTTCTTCTTGCCAGTAGCGCATTAATTCTTGCCAGATAATCATGCCATTGGGATGAATAAATGGCATACCCGGGCCAGTTGGATGAAATGAAAATAAATTAAGTTGCCGGCCAATGACCCGATGGTCGCGCTTAGCGGCTTCTTCTAAAAAAGTTAAGTGGGCTTTAAGTGCTTTTTTATCTGGAAATGAGATGCCATAAATGCGGGTTAATTGCGGGTTATTTTTATCGCCGCGCCAATAAGCGCCGGAAGTTTTCATTAACTTAAAAGCTTGGACAAAACCCAAATGCGGAATATGGGGTCCACGACATAAATCAACAAACTCTGCTTGTGCATAGGCGCTTAACCCTTCATCAAGTTTTTCAATCATCTCTATTTTAAACGGATTGTCTTTGAAAGCAGCCTTGGCTTGTGCTTTATCTTGATATTCCAAGCGTTGGGGGGTGATGCGTGCTTTGATGATGTTTTGCACCTCGGCTTCGATTTTGGGAAAATCATCAGCGGAAATAGCTAAATCAGCAAAATCATAATAAAAGCCAGCCTCAATCGCAGGCCCTATGGTTGGTTTGGCTTGGGGATATAAGCGTTTAATGGCTTGGGCTAAAATGTGCGCCGAGGAATGCCAAAAAATATCTTTGCCCTCTGCGCTCTCAAAAGTGATAAGTTCAGCGGTGTCATTATCATGCAAAGGCGTCGCTAAATCTTTGGTGACGCCGTTTATTTTAATAGCCAAAGCTTGTTGGCCTTGCAGGGTTTTTTTAAGCGCTTGAGCTAAATCCTGGCCGGTAGCGTGTGGCGCTAACATAATTGTGTCGCCGTCTACTAAACTTATGTGCATAGATATCTCATTTATAAAAATCAGTGAAAAATAACCTGTAAGGATACAAAATTAATGCAATCTTTAACAGTCAAAACATCCCATGAGATGTTAGATAAAATGATGATTTTCTTGAAAGGAGAACCTTTAATAGGTTTGATTGCGGGGAGCTTATTGTATTTGATGGTGTGGCTCTTTAAACACAGCGCGCATTTGCCGTGGATGTTGTCGATGTTTTTAATCAGTGCCGGCACTTTAATATTTTTAAGCGCAAGCTTACAACTAAGTCCGCCTTATGGGCGCTTTAAAATACCTGGATATACTCTTTTATTAGCATTAAGCATCCTTTTTGGCACACAGGTGTTTTTTGTCTTTACAGCAGGGGTTGGGCAACATATTGGTGTGATTGAAATCATTCAGCTTTTAATAGCGCAATTTATTTTTTTGAGTTTTTATGCAGGCTTTACGAAAGTTCAAAGTTTTAATGTGTCGTATAAAACACTTTTTATACAAACGCATTTTCTACGTGCGCTGCTTGGTGCGGCGATGGTGCAGGTGATTTTGGTCATGGTGTTGGCTGAATTTACCGCCGGGCTTTTTGCCTATCTTAATATACATATCATTTTTTATATGGTTAATTCATGGCTTTTTTGGTGCCTTATCCCCCCCATAACCTTTGGCTTGATGGTCAAACGCTTAAAACAAACAACTTTAAAGCACGCCGATGTCACCAAATGGTTTAATCATCAATTTTTCTACACGCTGTTACTGCTTATTACCCTAACATACTTGCTTTTAATACCCTTAAGCCCGCGCTCACTCGCGCAAACTTCAGGCTTTTTTATTATTTTGAGCGTGCTTAATATTTTTTTATTTAATGGCATTTATCAAACAGGCCAAACACCTTTGCCTTTTAAGCGCTGGCAAATGATGGCCACTTATCTGTTATTTATCTTAAGTGCCGCTTATGCCTTATACATTCTTTATCTAGTAGGTTGGCACGAGCCAGCCAAGTTGTGGATACCTTATGACTTATTGATAACTTATGTGATGATAATATGTGGTTATTATGTAGGCTACACGCTTGCTATTTTTGCACATCATAGGGGTTATTTGCAGGGCATTAAAATTACCAATGTGGTCATGGCTTTGTTCATAGCGCTCGCGTTTAATGGTATTTTTTGGTCGCATGTTTTAAAACTTTTTTGATTGAGCAAGTACCATAAAATCAAGACTCATTTTAGTGTTACAAATAACCAGTATTGTTAAAAAAAAAATAGTTTGATTATTTTTTAATATATGATAAGGTATGTATTTTCTTAAAGTGAGATGAATAATGCCTAATTCTCAACCATCCATACGTACATTTAATGAGCTCGATATTTGGGGCGGCGAGGATACAGAAGACTTGCTAGACGAACCGCCAGCGCAACTTCAAGATGATAAGACGAGGGATAGTTTGGTCCAAAGCTATCAGTCCTTTCTCGGAAATGACAATGATTCATCTTTTGACGATGACAATATGCCTCAAAAAACGACTTATACAACAGAAGATTGTATGACTCAAATAGCAAAGATAAACGGACAATTAGCACAGATAAGTTTAGCGAAGTTTAGCCACTCCATGAATCCTAATATTAATCAAATAATTGAAAATTGTGATGATGAAGACAAAAAAAATGACATATTCGTTTTTATTCAAACTAGCTTAGTTAATCTTTCAACCATAATAGAGGCAGTTCGTTCAACAAAAAACACTCAATTATCTCATGGAGAACAAAAACCGCATCCCCATCCTAAAGATATAAATGACATCAACAATAACCTACTGCAATTACACGCAGAATTACAAAACTTATCATCATTCCAATTACGTCATTTAGCCACATATCACTCTGAAATAATCATTAAAAATCACCAAGCGCATGACAGACAAAGAGTATTTCATCGCTTAGGCATCGTATTAGCAGGGGTCGTAGCAGGTTTGGCGGCTTTATCTTTTGGTGTAGGGTTAGTTGCATTAGTACCTGCTATTTTACTGGCCGCCTCACTCATACCACTGGTAGCCGCGGTTGGGTGTTTGGTGGCAGGGGCTGTAGTATTAGGAGGTTTTTATCTAGGTGCCCTTGTGACTAATACAGCTGACTTATCATTAGAAGAACGTGAGAAGTTTGAAAAATTTTTGATAAAAGATGGAAAGCGCGTGTTAACGGCTACAGAAGTTAGCGCGTTATTAAAATATTATCGAACTCCCTCAACAGACGAACTTTTAGGAGAGCGCGACATCAATGAACAAGCACTGCCCGAATATCAGGAGCTTAGAAGTACCCAGGGTTTAAGAGTCACCTCTTTTCCAAACTCAATGTTTTATCAACATGAGGTTTATGGAGAGATGCGTGGAAAGTATGACGCTTTATTAGACTATGCAAACTCTCCGCCAAGCTCTTATTAGGTGCAAAATAATATCAGGCTTTTAGAGCATTAACATACGGCCACATGCACAAATGGTGCATCGGGCATGAGTATGGTGATTAGGCGCGCTTGCTACAAGCTATGAACCAAAATATAAAAAGTAAGAGCTTCTCAAATTAACAAGTTTAATAAAAAAAAATTAGTTTGTTTATTATTTTGTTATTATGTATAGTATCTTTTTATATTTAAGGCGAACCAAAACATGCCTAATCACCGAAATTTACGCCAAAAGCCCCCAAGTGAGAGGGTTGCTGAAAGAAAATATAATCCATTAGGTGATAAAAAAAGTAACCAAAACTTAGAATATACAAAGTATGTTCATCTTCTAAGTATACAAATAACTCAAATAAACCAACGATTACAAGCGCTTCAAATAGATTATCAAATAGATGCAGAAGTGATTGCGCAATTATTTATAAGCAATGACAGCCAGAATGATGATATGGCGCATATAGGCCAATTACATCAAGTCATGACAACGGCATTAGTAAATTTTGCCAATATGATAGAGCGTGTTGTGGCCTCAGAGCAGGTTAAAAGGGCGCATAAGCTCGATAAACGACTCGATATATTACAAATCAAAGATAAAAAAGACAGCGAGCGTTACTTAAGTGAATTGCATGATGAATTACAAAAGGTCACACCAGGTGAATTAGCTGAACTTTCTCAAGCGCATAATTTATTTAAAAATATATTTTTAAATAATCATTTTATGCATGATGCAAACCAAAAAAAAAGGCGTTTGGGGCAAGGAGTGATAGGTATTGCCGGGAGCTTTGCGTTTTTATTTTTGATCGTAGCATTATCGTTACTTCTGGCCTCTGTTGTTACAACGCCCCTATCTTTGCCGCTATTTATTGCCTCAGCTACTTTTTTTATCGCAAGTTTTATTGCTTTAAGCGGTTTTTTGTTAGGCGCTTATACTTTAGCTAGACCTAAAATAGCGCTTGCTGAGCGCGAAAAATCCCCAATTAATTTTTTCAAAGATGGTCAACGAGAATTAACCCCACAAGAGGTTGATAAGTTATTAACACCAAAATCTGATAGCCAAGGGGTGGATGCTAAACCACACTATACCGAGCTTAGAAATACGCAGGGTCTTATGCCTGATGATTGTCCAGAAATTAATAAGATTGTAGAGTGTTTAAATATAGACCCCACGCCAAAGGAGCGTATCAAGCGACAACATGTTTATCAATTGTTTAGTAAGGGCTACAAAGTGATACTAGCCTATTCAAGCCCTCACTCTAACCAATTTTCAGCCAGTACCGACCAAAATTATGGACGAACAAGCGATTATATTGTCTGCGCCTAATTATCAAGCTTTTTTGGTAAAAATGACCAATGCCCAGTCATCTTGGCTAAGTGTTGCTTGATGCGCAAACAGTTCGTCATACTCACGAACAAGCGTGTTCACTTGAGTGGTTAAAATACCTGATACGACCAATTGCCCTTGGGCTTGCAACAATGCATGAAAGGTCGATTTAAGGGTTAGTAAGGGGGCAAGTAAAATGTTGGCGATAAGAAGTTCAACAGGTTCGCAGATAAAGTCATCCGGATAATGCACGCTTATTTGCGTAGTAAGATGATTTAATTGCGCATTTTGTACCGTTGCCGCATGAGCTTGTGGGTCAATATCAAGAGCATAGGCATGATGTGCGCCTAATTTTAAGGCGGCTAAAGCCAAAATACCTGAGCCACAACCATAATCAATGAGTTTTTTTTGCGTCAAATTATAGCCATCTAACCATTGCAAACACAAATAGGTGGTGGGGTGCGTGCCGGTGCCAAAAGCTAGACCTGGGTCAAGGATTAGGTTCGCCGCGTTTTCATCAGGAGGAGTTAGCCAGGAAGGGCAAATCCATAAGCGCTTGCCACAAGCACGCGGTTTGAAGTCATCCATCCATGCTCGCTCCCAGTCACGTTCTGGTAAAAGCGTCACAGCGCATTGAAGGTTTGGATGAATGTTTAGCACATGTTCTTTGGCACACATGGCCAATTGCTCTTCAGCAAAAAGACTTGAAATGCTAACCACAGGCCAAAGCGGGGTGGTGCCAATGGGTGGTTCTAGAATCGGATCGTCAAAAGTATCGGTCAATGTCACCGCTAAAGCGCCTAATGCTTCGAGTAAATCGCTTAAATTCTCAGCATCAGGCTGCATGCATTGTTCAATTTGGAGTTGGTAAGTCACAGTGAGCCTTTGAGTAGTTTTTCAAGGTAATGGATATTCGTACCACCTTGAATAAACTGTGGGTCATGCATAATACGCTGATGTAATTCAATATTGGTTTTAATGCCATCAATGATGATTTCATCCAAAGCATTGCGCATGCGCATAATAGCCTCGGTACGCGTTTCACCATAGCTGATGAGTTTACCTATCATTGAGTCATAATGTGGTGGTACGGTATAGCTGCTATAAATATGTGAATCAAACCGAATGCCAGGGCCACCTGGTTGATGCAAAAGGGCAATCTTACCAGGAGAGGGCATAAATGTGTGGGCATCTTCGGCATTAATACGGCATTCAATGGCATGGCCTTTGAGCGTCACATCAGCTTGGCTTAACGATAAAGGTAGCCCGCTGGCAATGCGAATTTGTTCTTTGATTAAATCACAATGGCTGATAAGTTCGGTTACCGGATGCTCAACTTGGATGCGGGTATTCATTTCAATGAAATAAAACTCACCATTTTCGTATAAAAATTCAAAAGTTCCGGCACCACGATAGTGCAATTGTTGGCAGGCGTTGACCACACAGGCACCCATCTTAGCGCGAAGTTCAGGTGTAATACCTGGCGCTGGTGCTTCTTCGACCACCTTTTGATGGCGACGTTGCATGGAGCAATCACGCTCGCCTAAATGAATGGCATTTCCCTGGCCATCGCCCAAGACTTGAAATTCAATGTGACGCGGGTTTTCTAGGAACTTTTCCATGTACACTGTGGCATTATTAAACGCCGCTTTGGCCTCACTGCGCGTTAAGGCAATGGCATTTAGTAAATGAGATTCGGTATGAACCACACGCATACCACGCCCGCCACCACCACCGGCGGCTTTGATGATAACCGGATAACCGATTTGCGCGCCTAAGTGTAAATTACGTTTATCATCATCGGACAACGGTCCATCAGAGCCTGGCACACAAGGCACACCCGCTTTTTTCATGGCCGCAATGGCTGAGACTTTATCACCCATAAGCCGTATGGTGTCCGCACGCGGGCCAATAAAGGTAAAACCATTTTGTTCAACGATTTCAGCAAAATCAGCATTTTCTGATAAAAAACCATACCCTGGATGGATGGCCAACGCATCCGTCATTTCAGCTGCTGAGATAATGGCAGGAATATTTAAATAACTTTTTTGCGAGGGTGCCGGCCCGATGCATACCGTTTCATCGGCCAAGCGTACATGCAATAAATCTTTGTCAACGTCGGAATGGACTGCAACAGTTTGAATGTCAAGCTCTTTACAAGCACGCAAAATTCTTAAAGCAATTTCACCACGATTGGCAATTACGATTTTATTTAACATATAAATCCTTTTACTCAATCACAAATAAAGGTTGGTCATATTCGATGGGGTCGCCATTGGTGACCAAAATAGCGGTAATTTTACCTGTTTTATCTGCTTCAATCTCATTAAACATTTTCATCGCTTCGATGATGCAAAGGGTATCACCAGCTTTTACAGCTTGACCAATGGTGACAAAAGGTGGCGCTTCTGGCGCGGGGGATAAATACATGGTGCCCACCATTGGTGAGCGCATGGTATGGCCTTGTGCAGGTGTATCAGCAGTTGCATCAGCAGTGGTTGGCAAGGCTTGTGAAGTTGGGGGTTGTGCCGCAGATGTTATGGTACTTGTTGCCGCCTCCGTTGGTGAATATTTAGGCATAGGATGGGGCAGGTGGTTATGGCGACTTAAGCGCACCGATTCTTCGCCTTCTTTAATCTCAATTTCTGAAATACCTGTTTCTTCTAGTAATTCAATTAATTTTCTAATTTTACGAATATCCATAAAAAGACTCTCTTAAATTTATTTAATCAGATTGGTCAAGGATAGCATCAAGCGCTAAAAGATACCCATTAATACCTAAGCCTGTAATTACGC
>PKDH01000017.1 GCA_002863045.1 Legionella sp. | reverse complement strand
TGGTTCTTGCTGGTTAGGCAGATATACATCAGATGCAACCACTCGACCTAGTACACGCTCATGCAGAGGTTCTACTATGTCGCCACCCTCAATCAAAGGTTGCATTAAAATACCTTTATCAGTACCACAATCTGCCTCAGTAATTACCACATCCTGCGCCACATCAACCAAACGTCTAGTTAGGTACCCTGAATTAGCTGTTTTTAATGCTGTATCTGCTAGACCCTTACGAGCCCCATGGGTTGAAATAAAATACTGAAATACGTTTAGACCTTCTCTAAAGTTTGCTGTAATCGGTGTTTCAATAATAGAACCATCCGGAGCTGCCATAAGCCCACGCATACCAGCTAACTGTCTGATTTGTGCCGCTGAGCCTCTTGCGCCCGAATCGGCCATCATAAAAATAGGATTAAAAGAAGGTTGTTGTATTGTTTTTCCCGATTTATCAACAACTTTTTCAGTAGCAATCTTGGTCATCATTGATTTTGCGACAAGCTCATTGGTCCGTGACCATATATCAATCACTTTATTATATCGTTCGCCGTTTGTTACCAGACCTGAACGATATTGTGCTTCAATTTCTCGCACCTCATTATCTGCTTGCTCAATAATAACAGGCTTATCTTCTGGTATTTCCATATCTTCAATACCAATTGAAGCACCTGCTCTGGTCGCATATTTAAAGCCCGTATACATAAGTTGGTCAGCAAAAATAACAGTTTCTTTTAAACCAAATTTACGATAGCAGGTATCAACCACACGAGAAATTACTTTTTTAGTCATCGGTTTATTAATTACTTCAAATGGCATACCTTTGGGTAAAATTTGCGATAAGATAGCCCGCCCAACAGTCGTTTTAACCAACCGATACCCTTCTTGACAATTCTCATCCAATAAGCGAACTGAGATATTTGCATGAATTTCAATTAAACCTGCTTCATAAAAATTTTGGGCTTCTTGCGTACTACTAAAATGTTTGCCTTCACCCTTAGCATTAATACGCTCCCGCGTTAAATAATAAAGACCTAATACCACATCCTGACTTGGCACAATAATTGGCTCACCACTTGCAGGTGATAATATATTGTTCGTTGACATCATCAATGAACGTGCCTCTAATTGTGCCTCTAATGTTAATGGTATGTGAACCGCCATCTGGTCACCATCAAAGTCAGCGTTATAGGCCGTACAAACCAATGGGTGTAACTGAATAGCTTTACCTTCAATCAAAACAGGCTCAAATGCTTGAATTCCTAACCGATGTAAAGTAGGTGCACGGTTAAGCATAATAGGATGTTCACGTATCACATCTTCTAGAATATCCCAAACGACTGGCTCTTCTCTTTCCACCATCTTTTTAGCAGCTTTAATAGTCGTTGCAAGGCCTCTAAATTCAAGCTTACTAAAAATAAAAGGCTTAAATAACTCTAAAGCCATTCGTTTGGGCAAACCACATTGATGCAAACGTAAGGTAGGTCCAACGACAATAACTGAACGACCTGAATAGTCAACACGTTTACCTAGCAAATTTTGTCGAAAACGGCCTTGTTTGCCTTTAATCATATCCGCTAGAGATTTTAAAGGTCGTTTATTAGTACCAGTAATCGCACGGCCACGACGGCCATTATCAAGAAGCGCATCTACCGACTCTTGTAGCATTCTTTTTTCATTACGCACAATAATATCTGGCGCATTCAATTCTAATAGGCGTTTGAGACGATTATTTCTGTTAATAACTCTTCGATACAAATCATTTAGATCTGAAGTTGCAAATCTACCACCATCAAGTGGCACTAACGGACGAATATCTGGCGGCAATACGGGTAAAACGTCCATTATCATCCATTCAGGCTTATTGCCTGAATCGTGAAAGGCTTCAATTAATTTTAAACGTTTAGTAATTTTTTTGATTTTAGTTTCTGAGTTCGTTGTTGGTAACTCTTCTCGTAATTCAGCGATCTCATCTTCTAAATTAATTTGACGTAACAGATCACGGATGGCCTCAGCACCCATCCTGGCATCAAACTCATCACCATACTGCTCCATGGCTTCAAGATAAGCTTCATCATTTAATAGTTGGCCACGCTCTAATTCAGTCATGCCAGGCTCAACCACTACAAAAGCTTCAAAATACAATACTCGTTCTATATCGCGTAATGTCATATCCAATAACAAACCAATACGAGAAGGTAATGATTTTAAAAACCAAATATGAGCCACAGGACTTGCGAGTTCGATATGACCCATACGCTCACGTCGCACTTTAGCTAAAGCCAACTCAACGCCGCATTTCTCACAAATCACACCACGATGCTTAAGGCGTTTATATTTACCACACAAGCACTCATAATCTTTAACCGGACCAAAAATCTTGGCACAAAACAAACCATCTTTTTCTGGTTTGAACGTTCGATAATTGATGGTTTCAGGCTTTTTAACTTCACCAAAGGACCATGAGCGTATTTTCTCAGGTGAAGTTAGACTAATTTTAATTGCATCAAAAGACTCTTGGTCAGGTTTGTTTTTAACAAAATTGAGTAAATCACTCATAGGATTGTGGGTATCCAAGTCAATGCCTCCAAAGATTTAAAATATTACATTTATTCTTAATGTGTAATTTACTTAATTATTCATGCTCTAACTCGATGTCTATACCCAATGCTCGAATTTCTTTTAATAAAACATTAAAAGATTCAGGCATGTTGGGATCCATACGATGATCTCCATCGACAATATTTTTATAAATTTTGGTTCTACCACCAACATCGTCTGATTTAACAGTGAGCATTTCTTGCAACGTATAGGCTGCACCATAGGCTTCTAATGCCCATACTTCCATTTCACCGAAACGTTGACCACCAAATTGAGCTTTACCACCTAGAGGTTGTTGCGTTACGAGACTGTATGAGCCTGTTGAGCGAGCATGCATCTTATCATCAACTAAGTGATTAAGTTTGAGCATATACATGTAGCCAACAGTGACAGGATTATCGAATTGAATACCTGTTCGGCCATCCATTAGTAAGGTTTTTCCATCAGCACGAAGACCTGCTAGCTCTAACATTGATTTTATTTCTTGCTCCGATGCCCCATCAAATACAGGTGTGGCCATTGGCACACCATTTTGTAAATTATGCGCTAGTAACCGAACTTCCTCGTCATTAAGTTGGTCAAGTACAACACGCTCGGTGGCATCATGATTATAAATTTTATTTAAAAAATTACGAAGGTTGGCAGTTGAATCTGTATCCATCAAACGAGCAATTTGATGACCCAAACCTTTAGCCGCTAAACCTAAATGTGTTTCAAGTACCTGACCGATATTCATACGTGAAGGCACACCTAGCGGATTAAGTACGATGTCAACGGCAGTACCATCTTCCATATAAGGCATATCTTCAACTGGAACAACAATAGAAATAACTCCTTTATTTCCATGACGACCAGCCATTTTATCACCAGGTTGCAGTCTTCTTTTAACCGCTAAATAAACTTTTACTATTTTTAAAACACCTGGCGCCAAATCATCACCTTGAATAATTTTTTTACGATTATCATTAAAGCGCTTTTCCATTTCATTGGTTAACGATTCAAGTTGTTTAGCTAGCTGCTCAATTTGCTGTGCAGTTTGCTCATCCTCCAAACGAATATCAAACCAGCGAGATTGCTCGCATTTATTGAGATATTCTTGGTTAATTTTACTGCCTGGTTTAAGGTTGAAAGGTCCACCTTTAGCAACTTTATTAGTTAATAATATTTGTACTCGATGATAAATATCTTCTTCACGTATGCGTCTTTCATCCGTTAAATCTTTGCGTACACGCGCCAAATGTTCCTGCTCAATATTTTTAGCGCGCTCATCTTTTTCCAGACCATCGCGCGTAAAAACTTGCACATCAATAACAGTTCCTGTCATACCTGAAGGTACTCTTAATGATGAATCTTTAACGTCAGATGCTTTTTCACCAAATATTGCACGTAATAATTTTTCTTCGGGTGTTAGTTGAGTTTCACCCTTTGGTGTTACTTTACCAACTAGAATATCACCCGCTTTAACCTCAGCGCCAATATAAACCACACCCGATTCATCTAAACTTGCTAAAGCAGATTCACCGACATTTGGTATGTCACTGGTAATATCTTCTGAACCTAATTTCGTATCACGTGCAATACAAGTTAATTCTTCGATATGAATAGTTGTAAAGCGATCTTCTTGAACAATACGTTCTGAAATTAAAATAGAATCTTCAAAGTTATAACCATTCCATGGCATAAAAGCCACTAACAAATTTTGTCCTAATGCCAGTTCACCCATATCAGTACAAGGACCATCTGCTAGAATATCA
Source organism: Legionella sp. (assembly GCA_002863045.1). GTDB lineage: Bacteria > Pseudomonadota > Gammaproteobacteria > Legionellales > Legionellaceae > Legionella_C. The sequence goes on along the minus strand of PKDH01000017.1, from coordinate 5,989 downwards.
CCACGATTAATATGATCACCTTCTGTAACGATAGGACGTTGGTTAATACAGGTATCTTGGTTTGAGCGAAAATATTTGGTCAAATTATAAATATCGACGCCAGCCTCACCTGCTCGTGTTTCTTCATCGTAAACTCTTACGACAATACGTGATGCATCAACCAAATCAATGACACCACCTCGTTTAGCAACCACTGAAACACCTGAATCAGCTGCAACAGTACGCTCCATACCAGTACCAACCAAAGGTTTTTCTGAACGTAACGTTGGCACAGCCTGACGCTGCATATTAGAACCCATTAACGCTCGATTCGCGTCATCATGTTCTAAAAACGGAATAAGTGAGGCCGCCACTGACACGATTTGTTTAGGTGAAACATCCATATAGTTAATTTTATCAGGTGTCGTTAGTGAAAATTCGTTTTGATGCCGACAGGGAACTAAATCGACGCTAATTTGGCCTTGCTCATTTAATGACACACTTGATTGTGCAATGTATTGGTCTACTTCTTCTATGGCTGATAAATATTCGATTTCATCAGTAACTCTGCCATCAATAACTTTTCGACAAGGTGTTTCAATAAAGCCATAATTATTGGTACGAGCATATACCGAAAGCGAATTAATTAAACCAATATTAGGTCCTTCAGGTGTTTCAATTGGACAAACTCGACCATAGTGGGTGGTATGAACGTCACGAACCTCAAATCCCGCGCGCTCACGAGTTAAGCCACCTGGACCAAGTGCTGATACGCGTCTTTTATGGGTCACACCTGATAGCGGGTTTACTTGATCCATGAACTGTGACAACTGACTTGAACCAAAAAATTCTTTAATTGCAGCTGAGACAGGCTTTGCATTAATTAAATCTTGAGGCATTAAATTTTCAGATTCAACTAAACTTAATCTTTCTTTAACAGCACGCTCGACTCGAACCAATCCCACTCGAAATTGATTTTCAGTCATCTCGCCCACACTACGAACACGTCGATTACCCAAATGGTCAATATCATCCACCATTCCAATACCATTTCGTATGTCAATAAGCGTCTTAATAACGGCAAGGATATCTTCTTTTGCTAAAATTGTAGGACCGCTATCTTCTTTACGACCGACACGACGATTAAATTTCATGCGACCAACATTAGAAAGATCATAACGCTCTTCAACAAAGAAAAGATTTTTAAATAATGCTTCAGCCGCTTCCTTGGTGGGTGGTTCACCTGGCCGCATCATACGGTATATCTCAACCAATGCTTCAAAAGTACTTGAAGTTGAATCGATTTTAAGTGTATCGGAAATATAAGACCCATGATCCAAGTCATTGGTATAAATAACATCAAATGATAATATACCTTGCTCTACTAAAAGCTCTAAAAGTTCTTCAGTAACTTCTTCATTCGCTTCAATTAAAATTTCGCCTGTTGATTTATTAATAATTTTTTGAGCAATAGTTTTACCAAGTAAATATTCTTGTGGAACAATCAAATCTTGCATTTGGCTTTGTTCCATAATTTTTATATGTCGGGCAGTAATCCGACGTCCTTGCTCGACAATAAGTTCACCCGTGTTAGGATGGCTAATGTCAAATAAGGCAATTTCACCACGCAACCGTGATGGGATAAGCTTGATATGAAATTGGCCATTTTTTATTTGGCATGCTGTAAATTCGAAAAATTCAGCGAGAATTTCTTCAGTCTCGTATCCTAAGGCTCTTAATAAAATACTAACGGGTAATTTACGGCGCCGGTCAATTCGTACGAATACACAATCTTTAGGATCAAATTCAAAATCTAACCAAGACCCACGATAAGGAATAATGCGTGCTGAATATAATAATTTGCCAGAAGAATGTGTTTTACCTTTATCATGCTCAAAAATTACACCAGGAGAGCGATGTAGCTGCGATACAACCACACGCTCAGTACCATTAATAACAAATGTACCAACATCTGTCATTAGTGGTAATTCACCCATAAAAACATCTTGTTCACGAATATCTTTAATGGGCTTAACCTCACCAGGAACATCTTTATCTAAAACTACTAAACGAATTTTAACACGCAAGGGCGCTGAGTAAGTTAAACCTCGTAGCTTACACTCACGTACATCAAAAGCAGGCTCACCTAACATATAACTTACGTACTCTAACCGAGCGTTATTTGAAAAACTTTGTATCGGAAAAACTGATGAAAAAGCGGCATGTAAACCTGTATGTTTGTTTGAATCTAAATTCGTATTAGATTGTAAAAAATTGGCATATGATTCTAATTGGATTTCAAGTAAATTTGGAATAGCCATTTTATCAGCTTGTCTACCAAAGCTTTTGCGGATTCTTTTTTTCTCAGCATGGGAATAGGATTGAGGGTTAACTCTTGCAGTGGCCATGGTAGTTCCTCGATAAATTTATAGGTAATAACCAATACATAAACCCAGGCTTATAAAAGACTGGGTTTGACTTTTAAACTAAAATTAAAACTATTTAACTTCGACGGTTGCGCCAGCTTCTTCAAGTTGTTTTTTAACATCAGCCGCTTCGTCTTTAGAAATACCTTCTTTAACTGTAGATGGAGCACCTTCAACTAAATCTTTAGCTTCTTTTAAACCAAGACCGGTGATAGTTCGAATAACTTTAATAACATTTACTTTATTAGAACCAAAACTTGACATTACAACATCAAATTCTGTTTTTTCTTCAGCAGCAGGAGCAGCTGAAGCACCCGCAGCAGCTACAGCTACATTAGCCGCAGCAGAAACGCCAAATTTTTCTTCCATATCGCTGATTAACTCAACAACTTCCATTACACTCATATTAGAAATAGCTTCTAATATATCATTTTTTGAAACAGCCATTATAGCTCCTAAATTTTGAATTAATATGATTACGCGGTTTGTTGTTTTTGTTCTTTAAGTGCAGTAAATGTTCTAGCTAATTTCGCTTGAGGTTCTGCAAGAGTACGAACAAATTTTTCAACTGGTGCTTTCATCACGTACATTAGCTTAGCTAACGCTTCATCACGTGTTGGTAAACTTGCAACAGTATCAAGCTGACTTGCTTCATACATATTACTACCAATACATAATGCCTTGACTTCAAGCTTTTCAAATGTTTTAACAAAGTCTTTAACTAATCTTGCTGCATCACCAGGACCATCTAGAGATAATGCAACAAATAAAGGACCTACCAATTTTTCACTTAAACAAGAAAAAGGGGTATTTTCAAATGCTCGTCTAGTTAGTGTGTTGCGCACAACTTTCAGATAAACATTAGATTTTCTTGCTTCACTGCGTAATTGAGTCATTTGATTAACAGTCAAACCACGATAATCTGCAACAACCGCAGCGATAGCTTTTGAAGCAACTGCCGTTACTTCTTCAACTACTGCTTTTTTTGCAGCTAAAGTTATTGTCACGTTGATGACCTCCTAGTTGTGCAAATCTTATAATTAAAGATTTGACAGTTATGGTGGCCACTTTTTATTAAATAAAAAGTAGTTCACCGTCTGCGCAGGATATTAAGCTTCGAAAGCACCTGCGGTCTTCGACAGCAAAGAAGTTAATCAATGCCGTGAAAGTCGATTTTTGGGCGATATATATTACTCGGTTAAACTGGAAATATCAATAGGTAATCCGGGGCCCATTGTTGAAGAAAGCGTTATTTTTTTAATGTAAATACCTTTTGAAGTTGCGGGCTTTACTTTTTTTAAATCCGCTATAAGTGCTAAAACATTTTCTCGGATATCATTGGCTGTAAAAGTAATTTTACCAACAGTACAATGAATAATACCATTTTTATCAGTACGATAACGCACCTGACCAGACTTGGCATTTTGAACAGCTGTATCTACCTGAGTTGTAACAGTACCAACTTTTGGATTAGGCATTAAACCTCTTGGACCTAGTATTTGCCCTAGCTGACCTACAAGACGCATAGCGTCAGGCGTAGCAATAACAACATCAAAATTAATATTTCCTGCTTTGATTGTTTCAAATAAATCTTCAAATCCTACTATATCAGCACCAGCATCTCTCGCTTTATCAGCATTATCACCTTGAGCAAAAACAGCAACACGAACTTCTTTTCCTGTTCCTTTAGGTAGATTTGTTGAAGAGCGAACCACCTGGTCAGATTTGCGTGGATCGATGCCTAGATTAACAGCAATATCAACACTCTCTTTAAATTTTTTGGTTGTAAATTTTTGCAACAATTCCATTGCATTAAAAATAGAATAAGATTTATTGACTTCAACTGCTTTTTGAATTGACTGCTGTTTTTTAGTTAATTTTGCCATGATATTTTCCTACTCTAAACCTTCAACAATAATACCCATACTTCTTGCTGTACCAGCAATAGTGTTAACTGCAGCTTTAAGACTACTTGCAGTTAAATCAGGATTTTTTATTTTGGCAATTTCTTCAATCTGAGATAAAGTCAACGTTGCTACTTTTTTAGTATTCGGTGTACCACTGCCACTTGTTATATTTGCAGCTTTAAGCAACAAAACTGACGCTGGGGGCGTTTTAGTTATAAATGTAAAACTTCTATCAGCATATACAGTAATAATTACAGGAGTCACTAATCCTGGTTCTAAATTTTGGGTTGCCGCGTTAAATGCTTTACAAAATTCCATAATATTAACACCACGCTGCCCCAACGCAGGACCAACTGGTGGACTTGGATTCGCTTTACCTGCTGGAATTTGTAACTTCACATAAGCTTCAATTTTTTTAGCCATATAACTTCTCCATTATGGGTATAACGCTTAATTTTGATTAAATATTAAGCTCCCCGTTAACAACAATTTTTAAGTTTTTTCAACTTGACTAAACTCTAGTTCAACCGGTGTGGAACGACCAAAAATAAGTACTGCCACACGTAGACGACCTTTTTCATAATTAACTTCTTCTACTACACCATTAAAATCAACAAAAGGACCTTCTTTTACACGAACAATTTCACCAGGTTCAAATAATATTTTAGGTTTGGGTTTGGTCACACCTTCCTCAATGCGTTGTAACAGCACTACGGCTTCTTTATCTGACAAAGGGGTAGGTGTTTGATTAGTCCCACCAATAAAACCTAAGACTCGTGGAATTTTTTTGATCATGTGCCAAGTTTGATCATTCATTATCATATTTACTAAGACATAACCCGGAAAAAACTTTCTTTTACTTTCACGCTTACGCCCAGCACGCATTTCCACAACTTCTTCTGAAGGAACAATCACCTCACCAATCTCAGCTTGCATGTTATATTGTTCAGCATACGTCTTGATTTGATTCATAACGTAATTCTCATAACCCGAGTAAGCATGCACCACATACCATTGTTTTAACTTTTGTTCTTCCACCGTATTTAACCTAAATGTGTTATTTTAGCAATTATCCACATCATTCCTGAATCAATTCCCCAAAGAATGAACCCTGTTACAGCAACCATGACCATCACAATAGACGTGGTCTGAACTGTTTCTTGACGTGTAGGCCAAAAAACTTTAAACAGCTCAGCTTTCGCAGCTTTTATAAAAACGGTAAGCTGCTTACCTTTTACAGTAAAGAAAAAAAATGCACTAGAAAATGCCAACCAAATAATTATAAATAGAAGCTTGATGGGCATTGAAAATGAGAAATAGGAAGTAATAAAACACGTAGCAATGGTTATAATCAGTATTGATAACCACAAAATTAATTCTTTTTGATTAGTTGATGAAATCATAGATTTTGTATTTACTATTATTAGTTGGCAGGCCAGGAGGGAATCGAACCCCCAACCTGCGGTTTTGGAGACCGCCGCTCTGCCAATTGAGCTACTGGCCTATACATGTAGATATGGATACAACATTTGTAGCCATATCTAATATTTTTCGATTTTACTCAATTATTTTAGCAACGACACCGGCGCCGACGGTACGACCACCTTCACGGATAGCGAAGCGTAATCCTTCATCCATAGCAATTGGTGAACCTAAGTGAACCATAAGATTTACATT
>PKDH01000018.1 GCA_002863045.1 Legionella sp. | reverse complement strand
TATCCGGTACAAAGTTTTTTGCATTTTGCTTTCTTTAATTAAGTAACCACTCAAACTCAACGGCTACCATACCCAAGCGTATAGGTGCTAAGCATAGACATCACCCAGCTTAACCAGCTTATGGTGGTTTCTAAATTCATCGATAAAATACCCGCTAAGATAAACATCAAGCCCTTAGGCCCGTGCTGGATACCAGGTTGGCTGGCATTGGTAATTAAAAATACCCCGCGCACAAACCATATAATGCCGGCTGTTTGAATAATCACAAACATGACACTATAAATAGTGGTTTGATTTTGACTGGTGTATTGCAGAATATTACCGCTGCCAAACAAAGTATTTGCCGCAACATCATACATGCTGGGCAAAAAAAGCATGGTGCTTGCACCTAATATATAAGCAAATGGGACAAACCAATTTTCTTTGCTGTTATCAGCAAGCTTGCGTAATTTAGATAAGGCGACTATAAACAAACACACACCACCGACATAAGCCATGCCTGATATCAAACGCTGAATAGGATAGGCCGAATAACTGACGTTTTCGATGATGGTGACAAGATTGCTGTTCATGAGTTAATTATATACCTATTTTCCAGCACGACTATTGCAATGCATGTTATTTCGCCTATAGTTAGAAGTTTTCCTATGTTCTTATCGTCTTATGCCTTTAAATACCTTTGCGCTCTCATTAATAGAAGCTTATCATTTATCACCTTTGGTCAAGCATTTTGTGTTCGAAGCTGCGCTTGCTGAAACTTTTAATTACCTACCTGGTCAATTTATCACGCTTCATTTAGAACATGAAGGACAATCCTTAAAGCGCAGTTATAGCCTGGCCAATCCGCCTGCAGGCAATAATCGCTTAGAGTTTGCTGCAGGCTTTGTAGAACACGGCATTGCTTCAAATCTTTTATTTAATTTAAAACCTCAGGAAAAAATCACCGCAAGCGGGCCATTTGGGCGATTGATTTTGAAAGATCCTGATCCAAAACGCTACGTTTTGGTCGCCACCAGCACAGGAGTGACTCCTTTTCGCGCTATGTTACCAACGCTTGCCCAAAAATTATCAGCAAACCCTGAACTGAACGTGGTGATATTATTGGGTGTACGTAATCTCGATGAGGCCATTTATCACACTGAGTTCACCGAATTTATGACTCGCTTTCCCAATCAAGTGAGTTTTAGATTACATTTAAGCCGCCCTGATAAAGCACTTGGAACTCACCAGTATCAAGGCTATGTACAACACGCCTTTACCGAACTTAATTTACAGCCTGACACGGATAAAGTGTATTTGTGTGGCAACCCAGGCATGATTGATGCAGCCTTTGAGCTACTCAAAGAACACCATTTTAGCGCACCCCAAATTATTCGAGAAAAATATATTTCCGCCCCTGCGGCCCCCATTCGTTCAAAACGTTAATTTCATTTTTATGAGGAGAGTTGTTGTATGTTTGCACATGAATTGACCGAAACCATGGATACCTTAGTTTGCCAGGGTAAAGGTATTTTAGCCGCTGATGAAAGTACGTCTACCATTGGTAAACGCTTTAACGCCATCGGCCTTGAGAATACCGAGCTTAATCGGCGCAATTATCGCCTGCTTTTAGCCACCACGCCTGATTTAGCCAAATACATCAATGGCGTGATTTTGTTTGAAGAAACCTTTACGCAAAAAGATGATAACGGCACCCCTATTGCACAATTGTTTGCCGAGCAGGGTATTGTGCCTGGTATTAAAGTAGATAAAGGCCTGGTACCAATGGCTTTTACCGATGAAGAACAAATTACCCAAGGCTTAGATGGTTTAACTGAACGCTTGCATCACTATAAAAACTTAGGGGCACGCTTTGCCAAATGGCGCAATGTTTATCGTATCAGTGACAATACCCCAAGCTTTACCATGATTAAAGCCGGTGCGGCCAATTTAGCGCGCTATGCTGCCTGCTGCCAGGAAGCAGGCATCGTCCCCATTGTTGAGCCTGAAATTTTAATTGATGGCGCGCATAGCATTGATGAATGTGCCGATGTCAGCGAATTAGTACTCCACGAAGTGTTTGACGCGCTTTTTACCCATCAAGTTGAGTTAGAAAGCATTATTTTAAAACCAAGCATGGTCACCTCAGGCCAAGCATATCAGCCATTTAGTGATGCGGATGAGATTGCTGCCTATACTTTGCATGTGTTTCGCAATCATGTGCCCGCGGCCGTACCAAGCATTAATTTTTTATCAGGCGGACAAACCTGTGAAGCGGCAACTGCACATCTACAAGCCATCAATAGCCAAGACTCACAACCCTGGAACTTAAGCTTTTCTTTTGGTCGCGCCCTTCAAGAAACTTGCATCAAAGCTTGGGGTGGTCAAGAAGCAAATATCGAGCAAGCGCAACAAGCCTTATTAAAGCGGGCACGCTTAAATAGCTTGGCCGCAACAGGCGAATACCATCCAGATTTAGAACACGCTTAATTTTACTCGAGCAGCTCTTTAATCAAAGAGCTGCATAAAAGCGCGTTAGAATATCACTCACAACATCCGGGTGTTGCATATGCACATGATGATGCCCTTGAATCTCATTTACTTGCAGATGGTTCACCGCATTTAGGCGTGCGTCAAACTGTGCGTTATTCGCTAGTAAGCCTTTATCCGCTACAATCAAGCAGCTAGGCACTTTGATGGCTTTTAGGCAACTTAAAATTTGCGGCTCGGTCATTCTAAGCGGTGTTTCAACTAAAAGACGGCGGTCATGATGCCATTGAAAACCACCCTCTATTTGGCTTACCCCACGCAAAGCGAGTGTGTGCGCAAGCTTATAAGATAATTCACCATTTTGCATACGCGCGTTTACCGCTTCGGTAAAAGTGGTGTAGGTTTTAGACGAGAATGGGCGAATGTTGGGCAGCATATCGATAAAGCGACTTAACTGCTGGCAACTGGTATGCTCAGGACTCGAAAATGGCCCTAAACCTTCAATCAGTGCAACTGAAGCCACATATTGTGGCGCGATACCGGCTAAAAGACTACTTAAACACGCGCCTAATGAATGCCCCAATAAATGCGCTTTTTCAATCTTTAAGGCCCTTATTAGGGTAACCAGCATAAATAAACTATCAATAATCTGATAATAATGACCTTTGGCAATAAAAGATGAAGCACCATGCCCAGGCAAATCGATGGCCACCACATAAAACTTGTGCGTTAATGATGAGGCAATATCATCAAATGAATTAGCATTATCAAGCCAGCCGTGTAATGCCAATAATACCGGCTTATCAGGCGCACCCCAGGCTTTGTACGTGATGGTTAACCCAGGGATGTCTATGGTGGCGTTAGTGGTCATATTGATTATCAATGGTTAAACAGTTTCACTAACTATAGCAAATTAATTAAATACAACAGAACCTTGCGACATAGCTGCGTCTTGGACTGATGACGGCTCAGTATATAAAGAACCATAGTGATGTGTATTTTCTTCGTTAACTACAGATTCATCTTTTTGCTCTACAGGTAATACCACAACATTATCAGCAGAGTCACTCTTTTCTTCTGCAGCTCCAAAGACATGACATTCAACATCACTTAACGCTTGCCAGTCGTCTGTCACCAAATCCCAACTATGGCTGAAAAAAGAGCGATTGATTTTAAAGTTATTATTTTCTTGGTTTTTATGCGTATTTCGAAACGCAAACGTTAGGGCATCCCATAAACCAACAAACCCACCTTTAACCGCTCCTATCACACCGGAATTAATCCCGCCTGCAACAATTCCTTTGAATGGATAAACCAGTATCAAACCGAGTGACATACCTACACCCACTAAAAACATGGTGCTACCAGCATACACACCATCCGTATATTTTCTGCTGGTGTTAAAGTCCTCTTCTATCTTGTTTGGAATGGTTTGTAAGCCATCTTCGGTTTTATAGCCTGAAGTTTTGCGAAAAGCATTGGCGGCCACGGTTTGCTCAAGCCAAGGCGCATCACCAAATATCCAATGTCGATTAATCGTCTGAAAACGTGAAGAAAATAGCCAACTTGAATCAGACATTAAATCGTTGACTTCCTGCGTAAATCTTTGACTCAAAGCTTGCGGGTTTGGCTCAAACTTTTGTCGTACTTCATCGAACAATACCTTATGCGAAGGATATGTTTCATTACCAAAATTTATTTGAACCTGATTAAACTTTTGGATGAAACGATCGAAAGTCCAATCATCATTTATATCTTTGCGAATTGTTTTAAAAATTTTAAAATAATCTTGTGGCTTATCAAGCTGACTTATTTTTTGAGTGAAATCTTGCCAATACGCCTGCCATTTTTCACCCATCAACTCATAGCCGGCGCGAAATCTTTCACGATAAGATAATTGCCCACCCACACGCACGCGGATGTTATGAAATTTTGGCAGGAAATTTGCCCATCGCCAGTCACCGTTTAAAGCATTCTGGACATTTTTAAATCCTTGCCAATAATCTTTAGGCTTATCCAGATTTTTTAAAATATGGGTTAGTTGCTTAACATGGTTTGTCCATTGCCCACCAATAGTATGACTACCTAATTTAAAAGCGGCGCTAAAACTCAAATGTTTGCCAATGATGTCATAGTCTTCGCGAAACTTATTTTTAAGATGTGTAAAAACTTCAGAGACGCTTTTTTCTTCATTAAGTTTTTTAAATATTTGTGAAAATATATCCGTGAGTTTATCCTCGACGTGCAGAAAATTGTATATAGCATTGAAAGCATCTATACCATTTTGTACACCAGCAAATACCCCAACCACTATCGCTAATGGCAGCGCGATAATACCAGCCAATACGTTTCTAATACCTTGAAACATTACCACAAGGCTTGCAATGATAAACCCAATTAACGGGCGAAGCGCGCGAACAAAGGTTGAAGCTGCAACAAAGAGTAGATTTAGGGCATGACTAATGGTATTTAACCCTACAAAAAGCACGCCCAACGCTATACCGATTATTTTACGAAGGCTATGAAAACTTAACTGTAATAAACCATATCCAACACGCGCTATTTCGCTAAGCGCATTAAAGCCTAGCGCTAAAAGACCCACAAGAATGCTTATTGTTTGGCGCCCGACAAAACTAATGGCAAACACCATAGCTGCTAATAAACCACTTAGTTGGCGCAAAGCATTGGCACCGACATATGCCACACCGATGACCAAACTCAGTAAGTTACCTACTATCCCTAATCCTAAATTAATAACTGCATAGATTATTTTTCTAAATTCTAGTAAAGCATGAAACACCAACCCTAATGAGCCTGCTGCCGCGCTTAACATTTGACGCATGACAAACAAGGCTGTAAAGATGAACGCTGCAATATATCCTTGTAGCTGCAACAAAACATTTAAACCAACGGCTAATATGCTAACGGTTATGGCTAATAAACGCCTTAATACTTGAGGCAACAATATCAAACTCGCCACCAATGAAGCGATTGCTCTTAAACTTAAATAAGGTAAATCGATGATAGTGGCCAGCATAAAACCGGTTATATTCCGTACAATATTTAAAGCGCCCATCGCTATATAGGCAATAACGCCGGCCGGCAGGCGCGCGGCTGTGATGATAAAGGTTCCTAGGGTGGCAAAAAAAACACTGATAAAAAGACCTAGTTTACTTAATTTGATTTCTTTTTTTTCTGGTTCAGTTTTTTTTAAGTCAATCGGATCACTCATTATTTCCCCTAAAAAGTATATTAAAGTGTACAGGTAAGGCATTAATATAACCTAAATAATTGTTTAGTTCAATCAAAAATTGAACATATTGATTTATATTTATTACATAACAAAGGATTTATATCGCATTGTTATATAAGTAACCATCCCCATCTTCTACCGTCATCCCGAGCGTAGCGCGGGATATCCTGTCAGATGCACTCATCTTTAAAATCTATTTGAGGGGATTAATAAGTGCCGCTTACAAGGAGATCCCTCGCTTGCGCTTCGGGATGACGGTAGTGGGCATTGGGGCAACGGTAGTGGGCATTGGGATGACATTGGCGATAAGGGGCGATGGGGTGTCGGGATGATATGTTAGGTAGCGAACTTCAAGAAAACGTGTATCACTTTGCGGTAAGTCTTGCAAAACCTGAGGGCTTGTTTTACATAAGCAGTTGCGCATTTTATCTAAGGTAGTGTATAAGTTGACGTGATATTGGTGATTTGGCAGCATTTTATTGTGCCATCAAGGTTATTCTAATAAAGGCATTCACATGACCCAAAAGCCGTTACGGCTATCGCTTGTTACTTATAATATTCATAAAGGATTCAGTGGTTTAGGTAAAAAGTTCTTGTTGCCTGAGATGCGTCAAGCCTTAGTCGAACTTGACACCGATTTTGTGTTTTTGCAAGAAGTGCAAGGCCTGCATCATCGCCGCGCGCGCCGCGTGACTCATTGGCCAGAAGGTTTGCAAAGTGACTACCTTGCTGCTGACACATGGCCTTATCATATTTATGCCAAAAATGCTGTGTATCAAGCTGGCCATCACGGCAATGCCATTTTGAGTAAATTTCCCTTTGTTGACTATGAAAATATTAATATTTCCGCCAGGCATCGCGCATCTCGTAGTATTTTACATGCACAAGTTGCCCTGCCACATATTCAGAGGAATTTGCATTTATTGTGTGTACATTTTGGTTTGTTTAAAAACGAGCGTGCCGCGCAGTATCAAACGCTATTAAAACGCATCCAAGAAGTGGTACCCGAACATGAACCTTTGCTCATGGCTGGGGATTTTAACGATTGGCAGCTGCATTTATCGCAACCCCTTGCCCAAGAATTAAATCTAACCGAAGCTTTTTATCATTGCTATGGGCAGCATACACGCTCTTTTCCAGCCCTAAAACCAACACTTTGCATGGATAGAATTTATTTTCGTGGCATTAACCTCATCAAAGCGCAATGCTTTAAAGAAAAACCATGGCGAACATTGTCAGATCACCTGCCGCTGTCCGCCTGGTTTGATATTTAACTTTTTGTACGGCAAGCACTGTAATTAACCGCGACTTTATCCATCGCCTGCTTGACCGCTTGTGTATCAAGTTTTAAATCTTGAGCGGCACTTAAAACACCGCAACTTGCCTCATTAAATGTCACATAAGGCGTCCAATAATCCATATTAGCTTTAACCATCACATCAAACGCTTGGCGTGGATTCCAATTAGGTGAGGTGGCTAACAAATAAAACATACGGTTATAAACGCCACTTGAGAAATGCACATCAATACCATTGTAATAATCATCGGCTGAATCAATCGACATGCCATCGCGACTTGGCATATCCATATAACGCATGGCATCCATGCCACTGTCTTCTTTCATAATATCAGCACCAACTTCCCAGGTATTACTGCCATTGGCGTAATATTGTGCGGCTTTTGAGGCCATATCTGAAAAAGACTCGTTCAAGCCGCCTGACTGTCCATAATATTCTAAATTGGAATTCTGCTCGGTAAAGCCATGACTGACTTCATGCGCACCAATCTCAAGCGATACCAGCGGATAAAGCATCTCCCCACCATCGCCAAATGTCATACGCGAGCCATCCCAATAAGCATTCTCATAGCCCAAACCATAATGCACGCGCATCACAAGCTGCATAGGGTTGCCGTTACTTTTAGTTAACACTTCAACACCATACCAATCGTGATACATATGTTTGATAACATAGCCAAAATAAAGCGCATCGTTACTGGGTGCATAGGCGCCATTGGCACGGTCTAAACCATCGCCCTTATAGCCTGTCCAGTAAGTATCAGGGGGCAGTTCTTTACTTTTACTGCAGCGAAATTGCATGGCTCTGTTTAAAGACTCATAACGATGCAACATATCGACAATGCGAACCTCGGAATTTTCCATATAGCAAAGACCAAAGCGGCTGCGCGTGATGCTTAAAAAAGGCTGGATTTTACCGTAAAATGTTTGACCTGTTTTCACATTACCGCCAAAACCTGTGCCTTGTACGGCTGTACGCATTTTGCGTGCCTCATTAGTTTCAGCGGTTTTAATATCATTCCATTGCAAATATTCTTTATAAGACTCCGCATCGAGAATAGCCGTTGGTCGCTCAGGAATTTTATCGGTATAAGTTACTAAAAAGCTGACTTTGTAAGCCCAATGAGCTTTGTGTTCGTCATCTAAATAAATAATTGGTGCAACATGTTCTTCGGAAATCTTTAAACCGGCAAATTGCGCTTTTAATTTCGCTAGAGCGTTATCAGCATTTTCACGATAATGCACAGGTGGCTCGCCTAAGTCTTGTTTTAAATTTTGATAAACCCTACCTGTAAGCGTTGCTGAGGGCGTGCCTGAACTTACCATGGCTTTTGCCGAAGATGCTGGCGCGTGCATAATGGCATACCCCCCTCGAACCGGAATGCCTTGGTATTCTTGCCGCATACGAATATGTTTGACATGATTATTGTCAGTACGTGCTTTAATAAATTCCAGCGTATCCATTTTGATGGCTTTGACTTGCTTCATACCAGGCAAATTCAATAAAAATTGCTGCTGTAATACAGGCAGCGCGGTATGGGTGAGGTTCACAGGTTTCGCGGCATAACTTGGCACAGTGGTAAGCAACATCAAACAGGCAGCCAATGGTGTCATCGATATTTGAGGCTTCATGAAATTCAACTCCCTTAAACTAAATTAGCATGAAATTAAATGAGTCTTTTCTATGCTGTTAATATTTAACCGTGCTTATTAACACATTAAATGGTCAACACCTATTTTTAATTCACCATTCAATGTGAATACGTTTTAATAAGCATGATCACCACAACTAGAAATCATTTTTTTACACTGCAATACAGTTAAATCGAAGACTTTAGCGTTGGACTTGCACAAACTTATCTAGTAAAGGGTAGCAGTCAGTCAGTCAATTCACCAGTTTTTAACTTTTTTTTCATAAAAATGATTCAACACCACAGCCAATGCGCGATATACTAGCCGTTTTACCATGTTTTATGATTACCTCTGATATCTCCGCCATTGCTGCAATTTTAGCTCAAGGTCAGGTCGCGGCCATTCCCACCGAAACGGTTTACGGGCTTGCCGCAGATGCCACCAACCTCGATGCTGTACACCAGGTTTATCAATTAAAAAAGCGTCCATTAAACCATCCGCTTATCATGCATGTGGGGAGTGATTGGGATATCACACCATGGGTTGATTTCATCCCAGTTTATGCCCGCAAACTTATGCAAGCATTTTGGCCCGGTCCGTTAACCTTGGTATTTAAAATTAAACCCAATAGCATCCACCCAAGTATCACCGGTCACCAAACGACCCTTGCCATACGAAGCCCTGCTCACCCATTGGCTCAAGCTTTATTGGATAGGCTTGGCAAACCCCTTGTGGCACCCTCAGCCAATCCATTTGGTAAGATTAGCCCCACCACCGCCCAACATGTTCGTGAAAGTTTTGCAGGCGTTGACTTGCCTATTTTAGATGGCGGGCGCTGTAAAGTAGGCATTGAATCAACCATCCTCAATGCTACAAATGCTCATGCTTATCAGATATTGCGTCAAGGCATGATATCCCTTAAAGCCATAAAACAGCTGTTGCCTGAAGTGCCACAGGCGGTACTAGACCCAATTAAAGTTTCAGGCAGCCTGCCTTATCATTATCAACCTGACAAACCTTTGTATGCCTTTGAATCAAGCTGTGCGTTAATGGCTTTTTATAAAGCGCATCCTCATGCGTTTGTGTTAGCTTTAGATGATTTACCCATACCACCTGACCAATATAGTAAACTCTCCTCTAAACCCGAACAGTTAGCCTATGAATTGTATTTTGAATTACGCCAAGCGGATGCCTCACCTTGCCCTATGTTATTGATTCAATTACCTCAAGCTTGCGAGGATTTCAAAGGCATTCGCGATAAAATACTCAAAGCCGCAACTAAACAATAATCAATCACTTATAAGCAATTTGCCGTAAAATTGCGTGGAACATGCAGCCATTAGCGATTATGTAGACATATATTAAAAATTCAGGCAAAATCGCTTTAATTTTTTGACCAAGGTTTATGTCATGAAAAAAATACTGGTGTTACATGGCCCTAATCTCAATCATCTTGGTATAAGAGAACCTGGCCAATATGGTGTTGTAACACTCGCAGCTTTAAATACATGCTTAATGAATCAAGCTAAGGCGCACAATGCTGCGCTTTGGGCGTTTCAAAGTAATTGTGAGGGTGCTTTGATTGAGGCCATTTATGAACATGCCGCGCAAAATATTGATTTTATCATCATCAATCCAGCAGCCTTTACCCATACCAGCATTGCGCTTCGTGATGCGTTACTTGCCACCGCCATTCCTTTTATTGAAGTGCATATTTCCAATATCTATGCGCGTGAACCATTTCGCCAGCGCTCCTATTTCTCCGATATTGCTCAGGGCGTAATTACAGGCTTAGGTATTAATGGGTATCTTTTAGCGCTTGATGCTATCCTTGACCAATCTGATTAAATAAATTTAAGAGAGTCTTTTTATGGATATTCGTAAAATTAGAAAATTAATT
>PKDH01000013.1 GCA_002863045.1 Legionella sp. | reverse complement strand
ACTGTTTATGTGGATGATATGATGGTCAATGTACCCAGGCGTGAATTTGCACTGTTACAAAAATTACTTGAAAACAATGGTCAAGTTTTATCACGTGATCAATTGATGCAAAGTATTTATAGTTGGGACGAAGATGTTGATAGCAATGCTTTAGAAGTTCACATTCATAATTTACGTAAAAAGCTTAATGCCAATTTTATTCGTACCATTCGTGGTGTAGGTTATATGGCGGAAAAAAGTGATAAAAGCGGTTATTAGGAATAATTTAAGCCTATGAAAACATCTATTCGAAAATTTTTACTTATTAACTTATTATTGGCCATTAGCATTACCACAACCCTTACAGCGATTGGTAATTATTATCTAGACCAAAAAGACATCCAAGAGCATCTGGATACGCTTATGGCTGTATCAGCTTTATCTTATCAAGCACTGCTTGGGCATGATATTTATCAAAGACCACTTCATTCAATCCAGCAAAATCTTAATTTAATTCCTCAAAAAATTGAGCTTTATTATCAACATCGTTCACTTAACGAACTTCCACCGGCGCATTATTTGAATAAATTTAATTTCCAAGTTTGGGCTAAAAATCATCAACTTTTATTACATTCATTTAATGCACCCAACACTTCCCTTTCAACGCAAAAAGATGGTTTTAGCAATAAAGTAATTGATGATCAATCCTGGCGTGTTTTTAGCGCACACAACACAACAACTGGTATCCGTACTGTTTTAGCCGAGCGCTATGATACGCGTAATGAGCTAAGTCATCGCATTGCTCAAGATGATTTATATATTATGTTACTAACTTTTCCGCTATCAGGGTTGCTGATATGGATAATTATTGGACGTGGTTTAGATAGTCTAGACCGCGTAGCCAAAGAAGTAGCAAATCGAGCGCCAACTCATCTAGAACCTGTTAATTTAGACAAGGTTCCTGAGGAAATCAAACCTGTTGTTGATGAATTAAACCACTTATTTTTTAGACTTAAAGAAGGATTTGAGCGTGAAAAAAGATTTGCTGCTGATGCGGCTCACGAACTTAGAACCCCGCTTGCCGCTATTAAAGCGCAAGCACAAGTTGCGTTAAATATTGAAAATTTAGAAGAAAAAAATGTGGCATTACACAAACTCATCACCAGCGTGAATCGCAGTACTCATATTGTGCAACAGCTATTAACCATGAGTAAATCAGTGCCAGAAGCTACAACTTTGAATGACATTCATCAAGTTGATTTTATCAAAATAACACAGGAGGTTTTAAACACACTCACGCCTCATGCGTTAGAAAAACATATTGATTTAACCTTTGAGCATACTCAAGAAAAAATTATCCTCGAGGGCAATGCGACTGTTCTAAGTATTTTAGTTAGAAATTTAATTGACAATGCTATTCGCTATTCTGATTTCAAAAACAGCGTTATTGTAAGACTATTTTATTTAAATAATTCGGTAGTTTTTCAAGTTGAAGACAATGGCCCGGGTATTCCAGCAGAGTTAAAAGACCGTGTGTTTGAGCGTTTTTTTAGAATTTTGGGCAGTAAAACCTCAGGAAGTGGTTTAGGCTTATCAATTGTTAAGCAAGTCGCTGAACTTCACGGCGGCTACGTTGAACTTAATTCACCACCCAAGGGGCATGGCCTTTTGGTCGAGGTGTTTTTTCCGCGTCATTAGGTTTTGTGAACCAATTTTTAACGCAATCATATGAGTGATCCTACCAAATGTAGGAACCCTAAAAAAAAGCAGACGCAGTTTTATCAAAAAATAAAAAGTTAACAGGCTGTTATGGTTCTTATATACGCACTCACAGTGTTGAAAAGGCACGCCTTTTCAGTCGTGAAAGCAATACAAAGCCATATTGCCTACGTCCCGCGGCTTTGTCCGCGGGAACCATGGTTACAATTTTTGCGCGATATAAGTGTGTGGCTAGATCCCGCGGACATGCCGCGGGAAGTAGGCGATAGGATTGGTTGCGGGACGTAGGCGATAGGATTGGTTGCGGGACGTAGGTAACAGGATTAAGACCCTGATTGACACATTTATCATTTTATTTAGCCAGTAATTTTAGAGCTTCTTTAATCAATTGCTCGCAAGACTTGTCATGCTTATCAATGTGCTTAAATACTTTCGCTGCATCTTGATACTTATAGCCTAAAGCCTCAAGAGCACTCATTGCCGCTTGATGATTGGCGGTGTTTGATGCATGCGTGGTGTCGTCTAACATTGCATTTGTTTTGGCCATACTTAACTGCCCTATTTTATCTTTTAACTCAATAATAAGTCTTTCTGCGGTTTTTTTACCAATGCCTGGTAATTTGCTTAATGATAATGCGTTATCTGCAACAATCGTTTGGCATAAATCATCAGGCGTTATGTGTGATAAAATCGTTAAAGCTAATTTTGGACCTACACCACTGGTTTTGATCAGTAATTTAAAAACATCTCTTTCAATTTTATCGGCAAAACCGTACAGTAAAAAAGCATCTTCACGAACCACAGTATGAATATACAAGCTAATATCATCGGTTGAAAACTCAAGCTTGCTAAAAGTTTGAAACGAAGTTTCTACTTCATATCCCACACCTTTTACATCCAATATCATTTTACCTATCGTAGGTTTATCAATGATTTTGCCGCACAACCAACCTATCATAAATTTATCCTTTGGTATTTTTAAGTAAATGAGCCAGTGAGGTTCGCCGATAATAATGACAAATGGCAATGGCAAGTGCATCAGCAGCATCAGCTTGTGGCGCTTTGTTTAGTGTCAACAATTGCATAACCATGTGTTTAACTTGGCTTTTTTCAGCCGCCCCATACCCTACAAGAGATTGCTTAACTTCACGCGCGGCATATTCGTAGATAGTTAATCGATGAGAAGCTGCTGCCACCATTGCCACACCTCGAGCATGACCAAGTTTGAGTGCAGCACTGGCATTTTGATGCATAAATACTTCTTCAATAGCAACCTCTTCGGGATAATAAGCATCTAAAAGCTCGCAAATTCCATCATAAATTTTGAGTAATCGTGTGCTTAAAACACCATCCATGGCTTTAATACAACCACTATCTTTATAGATGAGCTGCTTGTTTAGCACTTCTATCACGCCGTAGCCTGTGATTCTTGAACCGGGATCTATGCCTAAGATTATCATTCTAAGGCAGTTAAAACTTCATCAGAAAACAACGCGTTGGTGTGTACTTCTTGTACGTCATCTAGATCTTCAAGCATGTCAATCAATTTAATTAATGTGGTGGCGTTTTCTACATCAACATTGATGTTATTTTGAGCGCGCATGGTAAGTTCAGTTTCATCTGGTTTATAACCCGCAGCCTCCAAAGCATGAATAACACTATGATAGGACTCAGCGGTTGTAATAATTATCAATTGATCATGGTCTTCTACAAAGTCTTGCGCGCCAGCATCAATGGCTATATCCATCACTTTATCATCAAAATTTTTAAAGGTAATTTCTCCTTGATGCGTAAAAAGATAAGCGACTGAGCCATCTGTACCTAGATTACCCTGGCATTTGGTAAAGGCATGTCTTACATCTGAAACGGTACGATTTTTATTATCAGACAGACAATCTACTAAAATTGCCACACCCTGAGGACCATATCCTTCATAACGCATAGAAACCATATTATCAGCATCTGTATTGCCTGCACCGCGTTTAATAGCATTATCTATGGTATCACGCTTCATATTAGCTTTAAGCGCTTTTATAACAGCATCTCGTAAACGCGGGTTGGTACTCTCATCCCCACCCCCAAGCCTTGAAGATACAGTAATTTCACGAATTAATTTGGTGAAAATTTTGCCACGCTTGGCATCCTGTGCGCCCTTTCTAAATTTAATATTTGCCCACTTACTATGACCGGCCATCTGCCACCTTTATCCATCGATAAAAGACGAAATTATACTTAAGATTAGGGCAAATAAAAGGATTGATTTTAAAGCTTTAGCTAGTCTACCTGTCTAAAATTAATTGTTTAAGCTATTAGGGTGCTATCAATCACCCTAATGATTCAATTAAAATAAATCTTCTTGGGTAAGCCCCACTTTTTCAAGTAGGCCACGCAATGTTTTTAATGCTTCAACCTGAATTTGACGCACCCGTTCACGAGTTAAATCAATTTCACGACCAACGTCTTCTAAAGTTGATTTTTCAAAACCTCTTAGGCCAAATCGTCTGGCAATAACTTGTTGTTGATTATCGGTAAGTTTATCAAGTAACAATTCAATATGTGATTTTAAATCTTCATCGGTAAGTAACTCAGCAGGGTTAATGCTATTTTCATCGGCAATGGTGTCAAGCAAAGACTTGGTTTCATCAAAGCCCATAGGTGTATCAATTGATGCGATTTTATCATTTAAACCTAAAAGTTTTTGCACATCTTCAAGCGGCTTGTCAACCATATCAGCGATTTCTTCAGGTGAAGGTTCATGGTCTAGTTTTTGGGTTAATTGTCTGGCTGCACGCAAATAAACATTTAATTCCTTTACCACGTGAATCGGTAGGCGAATGGTACGTGTTTGATTCATAATGGCACGTTCAATGGTTTGGCGAATCCACCATGTAGCGTATGTTGAAAATCTAAAGCCTCGGTTTGGGTCAAATTTTTCAACCGATTTCATTAATCCCAAATTACCCTCTTCAATCAAATCGAGTAATGGTAGGCCACGATTTAAATAACGGCGTGAAATTTTAACCACTAATCTTAAATTAGATTCAATCATTTTCTTGCGAGCCAATTCATCGCCTTTTAATGCTAAGCGCGCATAATGTACTTCTTCTTGTGCAGATAATAGCGGCGAGAAGCCGATTTCACTTAGATATAATTGAGTAGCATCCATAAGTTTAACTGCAGGACGTCCCTTATCCAAAATAGCACTTACTTCTGATTCCTCAGAATTATCTTCATCAGGCTCAATATCATCTAAATCAGGCTCTGTATTTATTTCAGTGGAAAGAGCCTCTTTGCTAGATGTTTCTCCCCATGATACAGTATGTCTATTTTCAGACCTTTTTTTTGTCTTATCACTCGCCTGCATAGTATTCCCTTATGTTAGGATGATGATTGGTCCCTAAACCACCAGGATTTAACACAACAGCTTGGTGCAACATTACAAATACAAAAACTAACGAAGATAACGCATAGGATTAACAGGTTGCCCGGCCTGCCTTATTTCAAAATGCACACCCCAAGTTGTGCGATTTACTCTACCTATTTCGGCAATAATTTGATTGGCTTTAATTTTTTGACCTTCATGCACAAAGTTGCGTTTATTATGAGCATATGCAGTTAGGATATGATGATCGTGTTTGATAATAATTAAGTTACCATATCCTGTTAAACCATTTCCAGCATAAGCTACTATACCTGCTTGCGCGGCATGCACTTTTTGACCCTGACGACTTTTAATATCAAGACCTTTTCTGCCTAGATTAGGCGAAAAATAGGTCATGATGATACCTTTTACAGGCCAATACCATTGGGACGTTTTGATAGGGGTGCTATGATTTCTAGCAATCTTTGGATGATTTTTAGGTAATAAATGCTTAGAAGATGCGGGTAGTGGTGTAGTTTTATGCGATTTTTTAGGCTGATTCAAATATATTATTTGACCTACCTTAAGCTTGTAAGGAGGCCTTAAATGATTCAATCGCGCAAGCTTCTGCACGTCTTTATCATAGCGAAAAGCAATGGCATAGAGTGTTTCTTTAGGCTTTACTTGATGTAAAGAACACTGCGCTTTATAAGCATGCCAGGTTATCTCCGTAACAGGCGCAAGATGATGCACTTGCTGCGTACAGCTTGATAGAGTAACTAAATTTAAGCACGCCAGAAAAATGGTATTATATCTGCCAGTCAATTTTATCAATCAATGCATTTAGGTTATCAAAGACTTTATAGTGAGTCATATCAAAACTCAATGGGGTGACAGAAACGCAGTGCTGGGCAACGGCATAAAAATCTGTACCAGAACCTGCATCACTTGCATTTCCTGGTGGCCCTATCCAATACAGCGTATTACCTCGTGGGTCTTGGCTTTTAATTAAAGGTTCGGCAATATGGCGCGCGCCAAGCCTTGTTACCTTAATACCTTTGATATCAGCAAGTGGTACATCAGGAATGTTAATATTTAAGATGGTTTTGGCGGGTAAAATATTGGGACGAAGTTGCTGAATTATTTGACGTGCTATTACAGCGCCGGTGTCATAATGCTTGATAAGTTGCCCAACCATTGAAAAAGCTAGTGCTGGAAACCCTAAAAAGCGCCCTTCCATGGCGGCGGCCACCGTACCTGAATAAAGCACATCATCGCCTAGATTAGCTCCTTTATTTAAACCTGATACCACGATATCTGCGGGTGTTTCAAATAATCCAGTTAAGCCCATATGCACACAATCGGTGGGTGTGCCATCAACACAATAAAAGTTGTTAGCTAATTTTCTAACATGTAATGGTCGATGCAAAGTAAGGGCATGACTTGAACCACTTTGATTTCTATCAGGCGCAATGACATCAACACTGGCAATGGTTTTCATTTCACGGGCAAGCGCTTCTATACCTGGCGCACTTACTCCATCATCGTTACTAATTAAAATGTGCATAAGTTGCGTCGATATTTAAGCTTGAGGTGATTCAAGCCATTTAACAATGGCCAAATGATGCTCAAGCGTTGCTTTTAACTGTTCGATATCTTTTTGGTTATCAGCTGAGGGATTACGCTTATAATCGGTTTGTTTTTGCACCAAATTAGCTTCCAGCTCAATAATATCCAAACCAAATTTTTGAGGATCGCTTTGTAACTTATAAGCAAGCTTATTAATGTTGCGTGCGACCGGTTTTAACTTTTGGCAGTGAACATCTTCAACTGATTGATTTTGACAAGCTATCAATGCTTCTTGTAGTGCTTGTGGATGTTGATAGTAATATCGTTGATCATGAGGCGCGCAAGCGCTGATGAATATGATACTAGATATCAAAGAAAAAAGTTTTATCATGTTTTAAAAACTATTATTGACGTGGAAAAATCAAGCATCATAGCATCGCCTTTTTCACAAGACCATATTTAATTGAACTTCCTGTATTTAGGAGGCTTTATCTTGCTTTCATTGAATAATGCTCGATAATTGGCTATTTTTAAATTTTAACCATCAATGGTAACAAGCATGCTTGATTTTAATGTAATGTGTGATGAACAAACCGGGGCTTTGTATATTGAAACCTCAATTAGCGGCAAACATCTTTTAACGTTGCCACAACTTAACAAAAGTACGGCATTTACGAATGAAGAACGTCAAAGTTTTGGTTTATTGGGCAAGCTACCCAATCGCGTGGAAACGCTTGAAGAGCAGGTACGTCGCACTTATTTACAATTCTCAAGTTATACCAGTCATTTGCAAAAAAACATTTATCTCAATAATTTAAACGATAAAAATCAAATTCTTTTTTATGAGTTGGTACGTCAGCATTTAGGTGAAATGCTGCCAATTATTTACACACCTATTGTTGGTACTGCTGTTAAACGTTTTAGTCATGAGTACCGCCAACCACGCGGCTTATATCTTACTCATACCGATGAAAATCAATTAGCTGATATTATTAAAAATCGCTCTAATCCCGAAATTGATGTCATCGTGGTTACCGATGGTGAAGGTGTGCTGGGTATCGGCGACCAAGGCATTGGTGGTATGGATATTCCAGTGGCCAAACTTATGGTTTATAGCTTGTGTGGTGGCATCAACCCTTTGCGTACACTGCCTATTTTTCTTGATACCGGCACGAATAACCAAGAGCTTTTAAATGATCCCTTTTATTTAGGCTGTCGCCATCCGCGTATTCCCACTGAAAAATACGATGCTTTTATCGATAAGTTTGTACAGACCATTCAAGCTAATTTTCCCAATGCTTTTTTACACTGGGAAGATTTTGGACGCGCTAATGCCAGACGTATTTTAAATAAGTATCAACATACCATGTGTTCTTTTAATGATGATATTCAAGGCACAGGTGCTGTAACCCTTGCGGCCTTACTTGCCGCAGTTGAAGTCACCAATCTACCCCTCCAAGCGCATCGGATTATTATTTTTGGGGCAGGTTCGGCCGGTACTGGCATTGGAGATCAGATAGTTGATGCTCTGAAACATTATGGGTTAACTGAAAAAGAAGCTTATGATCGCTTTTGGTTGATTGATAGACAAGGGTTATTGCTTGAAAATGATGACGCTTTGACCGATGCTCAAAAGCCTTACGCCAGAAGCTTAAATGAAATAACTGATTGGCAAACCAATGACAAATTAGTGCCCTCATTAAGTGATACCGTAAAACATATTCAGCCAACTATTTTAATTGGTTGCTCAGCGCAGCCTGGTGCTTTTTCGCAAGACATCATCGAAACCATGGCGCTGAATTGTGATAGGCCCATTATTTTCCCGCTCTCAAATCCCGATGAAAAATGTGAAGCGCAACCTGAAAATATTTTGCAATGGAGTCATGGTAAAGCATTAATTGCAACAGGCACCGCTTTTCCTGCCGTTGAATATCAAAACCGCTTGATGCAAATTGCGCAATGCAACAATGCATTGGTTTTTCCAGGTATTGGTTTGGGTGTGCTTGCCGCCCAAGCACGCTTTTTATCACCAAAAATGATTTTAGCGGCCGCTCACGCTTTAAGTCATTTTTCACCTAGCCGTAAAGATAGTTTTCTGCCACTTTTACCACTTTTAGGTGAAGCGCAAACTGTGGCCAAACATATTGCATTAGCAGTAGCTAATGCGGCGATTGATGAGGAGCTTGCCCCTGCTCAATCGAGTGAAGACATAGAGCAGCGCATTCATACTCTTTTTTGGGAACCTCGTTATTTGCCGTTTAAAAAACGAGCTGTTCGCCCATGACCCAACATTTAAATTTTAACAAGTTGCCACGTTCTTTCTATGAACAACATACCATTGAAGTGGCACGCCGCTTATTAGGCTGCTACCTGATTCATCAAACAGGTGAACAGCAATTGATTGGTAAAATTGTTGAAACTGAAGCCTATTTAGGTGGGCCTGATTTAGCAGCACATTCTTCTAAAGGTATGACCAAACGCACCCAAATTATGTTTGGGCCAGCAGGTTTTGCTTATGTGTATTTGATTTATGGCATTCACCATTGTTTAAATGTGGTCACAGAATCACCAGACATTGGCAGTGCGGTGTTAATTCGCGCATTAGAGCCTTATACAGCGCTTGATGTTTCAACGAAAGGCCCGGGGTTATTGTGTCGAGCTTTTGGTATTACACGCGCTTTAAACGGCCATGATTTGTTAAGCTCGAATTTTTATATTGCTCAAACCAATGACAATGATTGCGTTAATATTTTATCGCGACCACGCATTGGCATTGATTATGCTGGCGAATGGACGCCTAAATTACTGCGTTTTTATATCAAAGATAACCCATTTATTTCAAAAAAATAGGTAATATTTCAAGGATGGTAATGTGACAGAAGACAGCATGACATTTGATGTATTAATTGTGGGAGCAGGTCCTGCAGGCTTAGCTGCAGGCATTAATATACAACAATTAGCCGAACAACATAATCAAACCATCAAGGTATGCATCATTGAAAAAGGAGCGCAGATAGGGGCTCATATTTTATCAGGTGCGGTTATCGAGCCACGTAGCCTTAAAGAGCTACTGCCTGATTCCTGGCAGGAAGCACCTTTTGATATAAGTGCCACAGAAGATAGCTTTCATTTTTTAACAGCCAAACGAGCTTTTAAATTGCCCACTCCAAAATTTATGCATAATACTGGTAATTATTTGGTAAGCCTTGGCAAATTATGCCAATTTCTAGCTCAAAAGGCCGAAGCTTTGGGCTGTGAAATTTATACAGGATTTGCCGCAAATGCCATAGTTTATGATGATAACAAACAGGTTATTGGTATCAAAACCAACAGTGTAGGCCTAGATAAACATGGTCAACCCACCGAACGCTTTCAACCAGGCATACAGTTACTTGCTAAACAAACGCTCTTTGCTGAGGGCTGTCGCGGCCAATTAAGTCTAGAACTGATGCGCCAATTTAACCTTTATAATCCCCATTCACCACAAACTTATGCCATTGGTTTAAAAGAGGTATGGCGAGTCAAACCTTCAACGCTTTATAAGCCTGGGAAAGTCATTCATACCATTGGTTGGCCGCTTGATAATCAAACCTACGGCGGTTCTTTTGTGTATCATCTGTCCAATCAACACGTAGCCCTTGGTTTTGTCGTAGGTCTTGATTATCAAAACCCTTATTTATCACCTTTTGATGAACTACAACGCTTCAAAACTCACCCTTTTATTCGCCCGCTTTTACATGAAGGAGAGCGTATAAGCTATGGCGCACGTGCATTATGCGAAGGCGGTTGGCAGGCACTACCTAAACTCACCTTTCCTGGTGGTGCTTTGATAGGTGATGCAGCAGGATTTCTAAATGTCCCTAAAATTAAAGGCATTCATACCGCCATTCAATCAGGAATGCTAGCTGCTCAAGCTTGTTTTAATGAGCTTAAAGCACCTTCAAATAACCGTGAAATCATTGAATATACGGCTTTATTCAAAAAGTCCTGGTTAGCTCAAGAATTATACCAAGTTAGAAATATTCGACCAGGGTTTAAAGCAGGTCTACGGTTGGGCTTACTTCATGCCGCCTTTGAAGCCTATATTTCACATGGCCATATGCCCTGGACATTAACCCATCACCAAGACCACACCGAACTGACTAAAGCCCAAGCAAGCCATAAAATTGTCTATCCTAAACCTGATAATACGCTCACTTTTGATAAACTCTCATCGGTGTATCTAACC
>PKDH01000068.1 GCA_002863045.1 Legionella sp. | reverse complement strand
AGTCTCTTTTGTTTTAAATTTTAGTCTTAATCTCAAGCCTTAAATCTTGTAATCACACAATAACTTAGGCACTATCTTATTTTGTTTTTATCACTTAGCTTTTTGACAATGGTAGATTATTTTAATCAGTCATTAAGAAAAACCTATCAGCGCCTACGGCAATCATGTTCTGTTACAGAGCAACAACAAGCCTCTTATGCTATTTTCAAGCAGCTCAAAACATTATCCCGTTATCGATATGCCAAAAATCTGGCGCTTTATTATGCGGTGCAACGTGAGATATGTTTGAAATCAGTTTGGTTAAGTGCTGCCTCGCAGGGAAAACTTTGTTATTTTCCCAGTGTCACAGCTGAAAAAACACTGGTCTTTTTACCTGCGACACCTAAAACACCCTTCTCACCTAACAAATTCAACATTCCCGAACCAGTTGTTGATATAAAAAAGGCTATCGTCCCTGATACGTTAGATATTATTTTTGTACCATTAGTTGCATTTGATTTATATTGCACAAGACTTGGCATGGGAGGCGGTTATTACGATAGAACACTAGCTTGTGTAACACGCCCTTTACTTGTTGGTGTGGCTTATGACTTTCAGCGTCATTTTTTCTTGCACGCACAACCTTGGGATATACCTTTGGATGCGATTGTCACCGAACGTACTATTTATTGGAAACCAACATGACTCATTACTGGGTATTTAAATCAGAACCAACCTGCTTTAGTCTGACTGACTTAAAAAATGCACCTAAACAAACCTGTGCCTGGGATGGTGTGCGCAATTATCAAGCCCGAAATTTTATACGAGATGTGATAGCACCTGGTGATGAAGTATTTTTTTATCATTCTAATTGTCAGGCGCCTGCGATTGTAGGGTTAGCTCAAGTCAGCAGCAAACCCTATCCTGATCATACAGCCTGGGATGCTAGTAATGCTCATTATGACCCCAAAAGTACCGAGCTTAATCCGCGGTGGTATATGGTGGATATCACGTTTAAGCGTGAATTGAGGCAGCCTTTAACCTTAACCATGCTGAAATCTTATTTGCCGTTACAAGAGATGATTTTGCTGCGCAAAGGTAACAGGCTTTCTATTTCACCTGTTACGCCACATGAATATGAATTTATTCTAAATTTAACAGCTTAATTTTTATCAACACAAATCTATAATGTTAGCTTTTTTTAAGCTAGACTGTAGCTATTTTTTAAATTTTGGTGATGCCATGCTAAATTCAACCTATCTTGATTCACTAACACAAAAACTCATAGCAGTTCTGCCTGTTAACTTGCAACAAGTTGAGCAAGACATCCAACATAATTTTAAAGCGCTGCTACAAAGTGCTTTTAATCAACTAGATTTGGTCTCTCGTGAAGAATTTGATGTACAAACCAAAGTATTGGCGCGCACTCGTGCTAAAGTTGATGCTCTATACGAAGAAATAAATGCCTTACAAACGTTAAAAAAAAAATGATTGAATAAGTTTTAAAAAAATTTAAGTCCAACTTTTGCTTTTAGGAAAAATCCATGAATCTTGCTTTGATTAAAACTCGCACATCAATTGGTATCCAAGCACCATTGGTTGCTGTTGAAGTCCATTTATCCAATGGTCTGCCTTCTTTTACCATTGTCGGCTTACCGCAAACGGCAGTAAAAGAAAGTAAAGATCGCGTCAGAAGTGCCATTATTAATAGTCAATTTGATTTTCCAAGCCGCAAAATAACGGTCAATTTATCACCAGCGGATTTACCCAAAACAGGTTCAGGCTTTGATTTACCCATTGCCATTGGCATTTTAGTGGCCTCAGGACAAATTTCTGCTGATAAACTTGATTCGCATGAATTTGTCGGTGAGTTGGCCTTATGTGGGGATTTAAATAAAATTACCGGAATTATTCCCATCATTGTGGCTGCCAAACGCGCCAACCAACATTTAATTATTGCTAAAGCTAATAGCGATGAAGCACAATTAACGCAATACACCAAAGTGTACACCGCCTCCCATTTGCGTGAAGTGTGTGCCTATTTAATGCATCAGCAAGCGCTCTGTGCCATACCTTATCAACCTGATTGTCCACGTATTGATGGCCCCATTGATTGGTCAGATATTAAAGGTCAACATCATGCCAAACAAGCCATGCTGATTGCAGCCAGTGGCGGCCATAGTATTTTATTAAGTGGTCCGCCTGGTAGCGGTAAAACCATGCTTGCCAAGCGTTTTATAACCCTTTTACCTGATTTAAACGATGAAGATGCCCTAGAGTGTGCGGCCATTAACTCAATTGTAGGCCGTGCGCGAACGCTCAAAGAATGGCGAGTTCCTCCTCTGCGTGCGCCTCACCATACTGCCTCATCCATGGCGTTAGTAGGTGGTGGTAATCCACCCAGGCCTGGTGAAATTACGCTTGCCCACAAAGGTGTTTTATTTCTTGATGAGCTACCAGAATTTAATAAATCTGTATTAGAAACGCTTAGAGAGCCGCTTGAGTCTGGTCATATTTGTATCTCAAGAGCAGGCATGCAAACAGAGTATCCGGCTGATTTTCAACTGATTGCCGCCATGAACCCCTGCCCTTGCGGGCAAGCTGGTAATCCACAAGCACAATGTGTTTGCTCGCCACCTTTTATTCAACGATATCTACATAAATTATCCGCCCCTTTTCTCGACAGAATTGATTTACAAGTTCATGTACAAGCACTATCTAGCAAAGAATTACTAGAATCAAGTTGTGAAGTTGAACCTGAAAGCTTTAAATTACGTCAGCAAGTCACAGTGCTTAGGTTACGGCAAATCAAGCGTCAAGGTGTCATCAATGCTCATCTAGCGCCTAAAGACGCTGAGCGGGTTTGTATGCTAACGAGTGATTCTAAAGAATTTTTAAGCCGTGCTCTGGCCAAACTAAAATTATCAGCTCGTGCTTATCAACGCTTATTAAAAGTAGCACGCACGATTGCTGATATGAATAACGAGCAAGAAGTCAGCAAACGCACATTACAACAAGCTTTGTCATTCAAGCAAACCTTATAATATTTTATTTAGGCGCGCTGGATATCAAAAGCGAGTACCTGGCTAATTTTATTCTGCTTTAGGGCACATGCTATCAACCGGTCAACCCCTAACGCCACACCACTACATGCCGGTAGCCCCGCTTCAAGGGCGCCTAACAAATACTCATCCATATAAGCTTCGGGTAACTGCATGGCGTGGCGCTGCGCGATATCTTGGGCAAATCGCTGACGTTGGGATGCAGCATCAGTTAATTCGTGAAAACCATTAGCAAGCTCCACACCTTGATAATAAATTTCAAAACGCTCAGCAACTTGTCCGTTAATTTGGGCAAGTGCAGCTTGAGAAGCTGGAAACTCATAAATAGCAAGGGGGGCTTTGTCTTGGGCATAGAAAGGTTCTACCACATGGCTCATTAATAAAAATAAATGCATATCTTTATCTTGTTCATGTTCGAGTGTTTTGGCCAAACCAAAACGTGCTAGGCAAGCTTTAAGTTCAGCTAAGTGGGTATTAAATGGGTCAAGTGCGCAACTTTCAAGAAAAGCCTGTTGGTAGGTTTTTTTTCGTAGGGGTGGGGTATTTAGAATAAGCTTTAAAAAAGCATCCATCTCATCCATTAATTGATGATGATCAACATCTAATTGATACCATTCAAGCAGCGTAAACTCAGGATTATGCCATCGCCCTAATTCATCATCGCGAAACACCCGCGCCAACTGAAAGATAGGTCCGCTGCCCGCGGCTAATAAACGCTTCATATGGTATTCAGGTGAGGTTTGTAAGCAATAGGATTGCTGCCTAAACGTTGCTTTTATATTCGCCAAATATACATCGGTAACACCATATTGCCCCATAATTGGCGTTTCGACTTCAAGATATTGACGGCTCAAAAAAAACGTACGAATGGTTTGCATCAATACTGCACGTTGGCGCAGAGCATCGAGGGTGGCTGAGGGTTGCCAGTGCATTAATAAAAGATACCTAATTCAAGGCGCGCAACTTCGGACATACGCTCTTGCGTCCAGGGTGGATCCCATACCAACTCAACGGTACAATCACTAACACCCTCGACTGTATTCACCGCATTTTCAACCGTTCCAGGAAAAGTTTGGGCCACAGGGCAACCCGGGCTTGTAAGTGTCATTTGAATATGGGCATGATACTCAGCATCAATCTCTACATGATAAATTAAGCCTAAATCGTAAATATTGGTGGGAATTTCTGGATCAAACACTGTTTTGAGTGCTGCGATGACCGCCTCTTCTAATTTTGCTTTGTTCGGCTTTTTTTTAAATCCCAACATGCTTTATTACTCCGTGGTAATAGTCTTGATTGACTTATTTAACGCCGCATCAAGCGTATGCCAGGCCAGTGTGGCACATTTAACACGCGCAGGATAAGCTTTCACGCCCATCAAAACCGTTAATTTATCCAGTGTTTTAGCAGGCAGATCAGTTTCTTGGGTCATCATTGTGTAAAAAGCATCAAATAGCTTGCGTACCTCGGCAATAGATTGACCTTTGATGCTATCGGTCATAAGCGAAGCTGAAGCTTGAGAAATGGCACAGCCGCATCCCTTAAAGCTGCTTTCAATGACTCTATCATGTTCAATTTTTAGAAAAAGGGTTAGTTTATCACCACACAAAGGGTTAAAACCGTTGGCATAAGTTGTGGCATCAAGCATCTCATAATGGTTACGTGGATTACGGTTATGGTCGATAATAACTTCTTGATACAGTTCACGTAAATCTAAACTCATGCAAATACCTCTTTAACCTGGGCAAGAACGGCAATAAAAGCATCAATTTCGGCAAGCGTATTATAAAACGATAATGACAAGCGCGTGGTAGCTGCAACACCGTAAAAATCCATGATCGGCATGGCACAATGATGTCCACTACGAATGGCCACACCTTGTGTATCTAAAATAGTGCCAATGTCATGAGCATGAATGGTCGGATGCACAAAAGATACCACTGGTACCTTATCATCTGCCTCACCAATCAAACGATAATCACCTAATCTCTTTAATGATTCAGTAGCATGGCAACAAAGCTGATGCTCATAAGCCATGACCTGCGTCATATCAAGCGAGTCTAAATAATCGATGGCTGCACCCAAACCAATCACGCCTTCAATGTTAGGCGTGCCTGCTTCAAATTTAGCTGGAATGGGCGCGTACTCAGTTTTAGCAAAAGTAACATACTGAATCATTTCGCCACCACCTTGATAAGGTCGCATTTCTTCAAGCCAACATGTTTTGCCCCATAAAACGCCAATGCCAGCAGGCCCATACATTTTATGGGATGAAAAAGCATAAAAGTCGCAATCAAGTGCGTGAATATCAATAGGTAGATGAGCGGTCGCTTGCGCGCCATCAAGTAAAACCGGGACTTGATGTTCATGCGCTATATCAATCATCTTTTTCACAGGATTGATGGTACCCAACGCATTGGACGCATAATTTAAAGCCACAAATTTTGTGCGTGGGGTGAATTGCTGGGCATATTCTTCTAATAAAATTTCACCTTTTTGATTGATAGGTGCGACTCGCAATGTTGCGCCTGTTTGCTGACAAACAAGTTGCCATGGCACGATGTTGGCGTGATGCTCCATGGCCGAAATAAGAATTTCATCGCCTGGATTGAGACGTGGCATCACAAAACTATGGGCGACCAAATTAATCGCCTCGGTGGTGCCACGCACAAAAATACATTCAGCGGTTAGTGGTGCATTGATAAAACGACGTACTTTTTCACGTACTTCATCAAATGCTTGAGTGGCACGGGTGCTTAAAGCATGCACACCTCGATGTACATTGGCATTGTCATTTTGATAAAAGTGATGAACCGCTTCAATTACAGACTGTGGTTTTTGTGTAGTCGCAGCGTTATCAAAATAAATCAACGGTTTGTCATTGACCATTTGCGCTAAAATAGGAAAATTCTGACGAATTTTTTCTACATCCCAACATGTCACATCAGTCATAGGTTACCTTTTGATTAATTAAATCGGTTATCCAACTTGCCACCATTGTCATTGGAATACGCTTTAAATTCTCAAATATAAACGCTTTTAATAAATAACTTTGTGCTTTTTGCGCATTAATACCACGTGAGGCCAAATAAAACAGGGCATCTTCATCCAATTGCCCAACTGTCGCACCATGCGTACACACCACATCATCGGCAAAAATTTCAAGCTGTGGTTTGGTCATTATCTGAGCCGAATCGGATAAAAGCATATTTTTATTTTGTTGTTGTGCTTCAGTATGATTGGCATATTTAACGACTTTAACCTTGCCATTAAATACCGCACACGCGCGCTCAGCTAAAATGCCCTTATAATCTTGGTCACTGCGACAAGCAGGCACATGATGCGTGACAGTGGTATGGTGGTCAATATGCTGGGTCGTTGCAGGCAAATAAATGCCATTCATCAAGCATGTCGCTTTAGTTTCTTTAAGTTCAGCGGTTAAATCACTTCTTACCCAAAGTCCGCCTAAACTTACAACATGACTATCATACTGACTATTTTCCTGCTGCCACACGGCTAGATGCCCAACATGGAAAGCTGCCATACTTTCTTCTTGGATTTTATAATGGGTTAGTTGAGCATTTTTATCTAAATAGATTTCGGTGACTGCATTAGTGAAATAGCAACAAGTTTGCTCGCCTTGGTAATGCTCAATTACGTTGGCTTGGCTGCCTTCATCTAATACAATTAAATGCCTGATATGAAGCGCATTTTCTGGTTGATTTTGATAATGTTGGATGACCATAGGTGTCTCAATAACGACCCCTTTTGGTACATAAATAAATAACCCGGTTTGCATTAAAGCGGTGTTTAATGCTTGGAAACCATGAGTGGTGGTTAGTATTTGATTAAGATAAGGCTTAACATGGTGGGCATGCGTTATAAGTGCGCTTAAAAGTGGTGCAACAATCACGCCTTTGGGTAAGCCTGCTATAAAATCTTGATTTAAGTGAAGCGTATTATTTCTTTGAGAAGCTAAAATCTCAAAGCCTGGTTGCGTATGCACAAAAGACGATAACGCGTCGTTTGATTGATTAGGAATAAAGGGTTGATTTAAAAATGAATCAAGCCGCGTATATTTCCACTCTTCGTCTGAACGAGCAGGCAGATTAAATGCCTCAAGTTGCTTGGATGCTGTTAATTGCAATGCTTTAAACCAGTCAGGATGAGCAGAATGTGCAAGATGATTGGTTATTTGCTGATGATAAAGGTCAACCGATGCTTTCATGAATTTATTTCTCCTCAAGCCAGCTATAACCTTTGTCTTCTAATTTGAGTGCTAAATTTTTATCACCAGATTTTATAATACGACCACCGGCTAACACATGCACAAAATCAGGCTCAATATAATCTAATAAACGCTGATAATGTGTCACTAAAATAATGGCGCGTTTAGAACTTCTAAGCGCATTAATTCCTTCAGCAATCACTTTGAGGGCATCAATGTCAAGCCCTGAATCGGTTTCATCTAATATGGCAAGCTTTGGCTCTAAAGCCAACATTTGCAAAATCTCATTACGTTTTTTCTCACCGCCTGAAAATCCCTCATTGATGCTGCGATATAAAAAGCTTTCGTCCATCTCAAGCAACTGACATTTCTCACGCACAAAGCTTAAAAATTCAAGCGCATCTAATGGAGCCTCACCTTGATGCTTACGAATTTCATTAACGGATGCTTTAAGAAAATTAATATTGGTCACACCTGGAATTTCAAGTGGATACTGAAACGACATAAAAATACCAGATTGTGCGCGCCGCTCAGGTAGCCAAGAAGCGATGTCTTGGCTTAGATAATGGATAGACCCTGCGGTAATATCATAAGCAGGATGACCTGCTAATACTTTAGATAATGTGCTTTTACCTGAACCATTTGGTCCCATGATGGCATGGACTTCACCCGCATTAACCGTTAAATTCACGCCTTTTAAAATTGTATTTTGCTTAATTTCAACGTGTAAATCATTAATTTTTAGCATATTAACCTACTGCCCCTTCTAAACTAATACCTAATAACTTGGTTGCCTCAACGGCAAATTCCATAGGTAACTCTTTTAATACTTGTTTACAAAAACCATTCACAATCATTGCCACCGCATCTTCGGTTTCAATGCCACGCTGTTGACAATAAAATAGTTGATCTTCACTAATTTTAGAGGTAGTTGCTTCATGCTCAAGCTGAGCCGAGGCATTTTTAACTTCAATATAAGGGAATGTATGTGCTGAACATTCATGGCCCATAAGCAATGAGTCACACTGCGTAAAATTACGAGCATTGCTGGCCGTTGGTGCAATACGCACCAAGCCGCGATAAGCATTGTGGGATTGGCCGGCACTGATTCCTTTAGCAATGATGGTTGAGCGTGTATTTTTACCTAAATGAATCATTTTAGTACCGGTATCGGCTTGTTGATAATTATTGGTTAATGCCACTGAGTAAAATTCACCAACCGATTCGTCTCCGGCTAGAATAACGCTTGGATACTTCCAAGTTACCGCCGAACCTGTTTCAATTTGTGTCCATGAAATTTTAGACCGCTTGCCGCGACACATACCACGTTTGGTCACAAAATTATAAATACCACCCTTGCCTTCTTTATCACCTGGATACCAATTTTGTACCGTCGAATATTTAATTTGTGCGCCTTCTAAAGCGACTAACTCAACCACGGCGGCGTGTAATTGATTTTCATCGCGCATTGGCGCTGTACACCCTTCAAGATAAGACACATAACTATTTTTATCTGCCACAATTAAGGTGCGCTCAAATTGACCCGTAGCTGCAGCATTAATACGAAAATAAGTTGATAGCTCCATCGGGCAGCGCACGCCTTCTGGGATATAAACAAAAGAACCATCACTAAATACAGCCGAATTAAGTGCCGCATAAAAATTATCCCGAAAAGGGACCACAGACCCCAAATATTGTTTGATTAACTCAGGGTGGGTGTGTACGGCTTCTGAAAAAGGACAAAAAATAACGCCTGCTTCAGCTAATTTGGCTTTAAACGTTGTGGCAACTGAGACACTATCAAAAACTGCATCAACGGCAACACCTGCTAACATTTCTTGTTCACGCAAGGGAATACCAAGTTTTTCATAGGTACGCAGTAGTTCTGGGTCAACTTCATCTAAACTTTTGGGTGCATCTTTTTTAGCTTTGGGGGCGGAATAATATGAAATAGCTTGATAATCAACTGCCGGATAACGCACGCTAGACCATTTAGGATAGGCCATGGTTAGCCAATGCTGATAAGCTTTTAACCGCCATTGTAAAACGAATTCTGGCTCTTTTTTAATGGCTGATAATTGGCGAATAGTATCTTCATTTAGACCCGGAGGAAACGTTTCTACCTCAATATCGGTGAAAAAACCATGTTCATAATCTTTTTCTAAAAGAGAATTGATGTGTTCTTTACTTTTCGCCACGATTTAACTCCACTCATGTGCTAGCTGTTTGCTTTGCGCAATATTAATTAGGACGATAGGATAGGTTTTGCTAACATCTATGCACAAAGATGTGTATTTAATTGAGTACTATTTTAGAACTATTTAAATAAAAACGTGCATAGTATAGGCTTTTATTTATAACGGAGCAAGGATTGCGCGCAGAGAAGTCTTCTTCTCTGCGCAGTAAATCAATAATAATGACTAACAGTTGCATCCCACTTACTCATATCAGGCCAGTTATCTTTATCAAAACCATGTTCTTTTTTAAGTTTTGATTTATCAATATTTAAAATAAAACATTCTTCTTCATTGTTGTAACTCATGCTTTTCCAAGGGAACGCAAAATAATCTTCACCAAATCCCATAAAACCGCCAAAAGCAAGTACAACGTAACGCACTTGACCACTTATTTTATCTAATACAATTTCTTTGATTTCACCTAAATCTTCTAAACTTGGAGACTTTACATTTTTACCAATCACGTCATCTGTTTTCACAATACTTTGCATATGATGCTCCATTTTTATCTCCTTTGATTTTTAAATAGTCTTTCGAGATGTCACTCTCACCCTACCACACCATAAAGTATAGTCAACCTTCATTTATTTGCTGCAATAGAAAAGCGCCTATGTTTAAATTTTTACAAATATTATTTTTAATAAAAGTCGCTATGAACGATTTTCTAGGTTTAGATAAATTAGCTGATTTTGACTTATATGGCAGAGCGTTTGTCGTAACTTTGTATGCCATTATTCTTTTTAGAACAAGCTCAACACGCCTTTTAGGTAATCATTCAACGCTTGATTTAGTTATCTCAATTATTCTAGGTTCTATTTTTGGTGAAGCTATCATGAATAAAGTGCCGCTCTTACCTTCTCTATTATCTTGTACATTTATCGTAGTTATGCATCGCCTGTTGGCTTATTGTGCTTATAAAAGTCAATTTTTTGGGCAATATATTAAAGGTAAAAAAGTTTATCTTATTAGGAACGGTATTTATCTTGGTGAAAATTTAAAAAAGTGTCGAGTCACTAAGCACGATTTATTACAAGCACTCAGATTACAGCAAGGACAGTCAAATTTAAATTTGGTTAAGAATGCGACTCTAGAACGCAAGGGTGAAATTTCTTTTATTTTATATTCAAAGTAGCTTAGGTTAAAATAAAACCATATTGGTTAAATTGACTGCTTAAAATTTTTATGTATAATGGCGATTGTTTAAATTAACTAATCAAATTATCCTCATGAACTCTTTCTATTCACTTTTACTTCCTATCTTGGGAGGATGCTTATTTCATTCATCCACGCATGCAGAACCTGCTAATTTAAGCCTGATAAAAAAAACCATCATTCGCTATCATGATTCGGGAGCTTATCAACAAGAATTGACGCATACGATTCATCAAGCACACGCTTATATGCTCAAAGAAATTACCATCAATCAACACCGCCTTCACCCTAAACAATTGGCTTTAGTGCTTGATATTGATGAAACAAGCCTAAGCAATTATCCAAAATTGGTTAAACGTGATTTTAGTGGTGATTATCGTCAAATTCATCAAGAAATTTTAGCAGCAGATTCACCGGCTATTAAACCAATGCTTGCTTTATATCGTGATGCGCTTAAACATCATGTGCGTGTGTACTTTATCACAGGTCGCATGCCTTCTGAGGCAAAAGCGACAAAACTTAATTTAAAACGTGCGGGTTACACACAATGGTCAGGCATATATTTTCGGCCTAAACACTATCATCAAGCTTCCATTGTACCTTTTAAAGCCCACACACGTGCTTTAATCAGCCAGAAAGGCAACACCATTGTGGCAAGTATTGGTGATCAATACAGTGACATTAAAGGCGGTTATGCACAAAAAGGCTTTAAGCTACCTAACCCTTA
>PKDH01000048.1 GCA_002863045.1 Legionella sp. | reverse complement strand
TAACCGATAAAGCCACGCAGACACTCAAGCTGTTGCATCAGTTGGTTGGCCACGAATTAACGCTTATTGGCGTAGGTGGTATCCATGATGCAGCTTCTGCCTATCAAAAACTTGAAGCTGGTGCACAGTTGTTACAACTTTATACCAGCCTTATTTATAAAGGACCGCAGCTAATTTCTAAATTAACCCATGCGCTTTAAAAAAGTGTAGGTAGGCTTTTTCAAGAATTAACGCTACAATGGTTGATTTGTTCTTGATTTATTTTTCTATGACAGCCTTTTCCTCGACATGGTATTTATATCGTCGTTTACTGTCTTATGTGCGACCTTTTTTGTTTATTTTTGCTTTAGGTGTGGCGGCTAATATTTTATATGCTTTAATTGATGCCGGTTTTACCTATATGATGCGACCCTTATTTGACAAAGGATTTGTCGCAGTGGATAAAGCATTTATTAAAAATGTACCCTGGTTTGTATTAGTCGGTGTAGCGCTTCGAGGGAGTATTAATGCTTTAGGCGGTTATTGCATGACTTGGGTGGCACGCTCTGTGGTGAAAGTACTAAGGCAAACAGTGTTTGCCCATATTATGTACTTGCCGGCCAATTATTTTGATAAAACATCATCAGGTGAGCTTCTTTCTAAAGTATTGTATAACATCGAGCAAATTGCGCAGATTAGTGCAGATATTTTAACTGATTTTGTGCAAAACAGTTGTCTGGTTTTGGGCTTATTAACGGTAATGATGGTTCTAAGCTGGCAGTTGTCTTGTATGTTTTTAATTACGTTGCCTATTCTTGCGGGTATGGTTTATTTGACCAATAAAAAGGTACGTCGCAACAGCCATAAGGTTCAAAAATCAATGGCAGAGGTGACCAGCATCGTTGCAGAATCAGTAAGCGGTTACCGCGTGCTTAAATTATTTAATGGTCAAGACCGTCAAATTACTAAATTTAATCAGGCTGCAGAATTATCGCGTACTAACGATATGAAAGTTGCAAAAAGCAAAGCGTTAAATGTGTTTGGTGTGCAATTTGTCATAGGATTTGGTATTGCCTTAATTATTTGGACGGCATTGCAATTATCGACAGTTATTACCATTACCGCCGGAACTTTTTTAGCGGTTATTGCGGCAATGATTCAATTAATTCGGCCAGTAAAAACACTGGCAACGCTCAATGCATCTTTGCAAAAAGGCTTAGCGGGTGCTGAGAGCATTTTTCATTTGTTAGATACCCTAAAAGAACAAAGAGATGGCCATGAACTTCAAGGACGTGTCAAAGGTGGGTTAATATTTAAAAATGTAACTTATGCTTATCGCGCAAATAAACCCGTACTTTTTAACTTGAATTTTACCATTAAGCCTGGTCAAACTGTGGCATTGGTTGGCGCGTCTGGTAGCGGAAAATCAACCATCGCGAGCCTTATTGCCCGCTTTTATGAAGTATCAGAAGGACAAATTTTATTAGATGACATACCCATTGATACCATAAGCTTGGCAAGTTTGCGTCAGCAAATAGCTTTAGTAAGCCAGGATGTGGTGCTTTTTAACACCACAATTGCCAATAATATTGCTTATGGATGCGCTCATGCCACACGTGATGAATTAATAAATGCTGCCATGCTTGCCCATGCGCATGAATTTATTAGTCAACTACCCGAGGGTTACGATACTGCAGTTGGTGATAATGGTGTATTGTTATCAGGCGGTCAAAGGCAACGTTTGGCCATAGCCCGTGCGCTATTAAAAGATGCACCTATTTTAATTTTAGATGAAGCAACTTCAGCGCTTGATAGCGAATCAGAGCGTGTCATTCAGGCGGCGTTTGATGAAGTGATGAAGCATCGCACGACCCTTGTCATCGCTCATCGCTTATCAACCATTGTCAATGCTGATGTCATTTTGGTGGTGGAGCAAGGCAAAATTATCGAGCAGGGCTCCCATCAAGATTTATTAAAACAAGCCGGCAGTTATGCTAAGTTATATTATACGCACCATCAGATGCCGCAAATAATTGAGGAACCCTTGATGTAATGCATGCCTTATTAGAAAAAATTTGGTATCAACAGCATGGCATATCTTATTTGCTTTGGCCTTTTTCGGGTTTATACCAGGTGGTACAAAGCTTTATACGCTGTTATAAGCGCTTTATCATCGGTGTCACGCAGTTGCCGGTACCGGTGGTGGTTGTGGGTAACTTAACGGTAGGTGGTACAGGTAAAACGCCGCTGGTCATCGCACTTGTGCAAGCATGTCAAGCCAAAGGCTTACGCGTTGGTGTTATTAGCCGTGGCTATAAAAGTCAACGTGGAAAAACGCCTTACTTAATCCAAACGACTGATACGGCGAGCATGGTAGGAGATGAGCCATTATTAATTTCTAAGAAAACCGGTTGTAGCGTGGTGATTGCGCCAAATCGCGTGCAAGCAGCACGTTTGTTGTTAAAGCAATCACCCGTAGATTTAATTATCTGTGATGATGGATTACAACATGAAACACTAGGACGTGCGCTTGAAATTGCAGTGATTGATGGCATGCGTGGTTTGGGTAATGAGCGCTGTTTGCCAGCCGGACCGTTAAGGGAGTCGAAAAAGCGTTTAAAAACGGTGGATTTTATTGTGGTAAACGAAGGCGTCTGGCCGGGGGCCTATCCAATGACACTGCAACCCCAAATCATCGTTCATTTACAAACCAAACAAACAATACCTGCACACAGTTTGCCTAAAAAACTAATGGCCCTAGCGGCAATTGGTAACCCTAAGCGATTTTTTTATACGCTTAAGCGGCTTGGTATCGCACATACACCCATGGCGCTGCCTGACCACTCCCGGATAGAAAAGCATCATGTACCAGAGGGCATGGCGGTTATCATGACTGAAAAAGATGCCATTAAATATCAAAAAGATATGCATCCAAATTGGTATATGTTAACAGTTGAGGCAGTTTTAAAAGATGATTTTTGGCAAGCGTTTTGGCTAACTATGAATTTAAAGGATTAAATACCATGATGATTAAAAAGTGGCTTCGGCTAACAGCTGGATTGGCAGGCAGCCTGCTTGTATTAACAGCACATACCACCGTAGAACATTCGTCTACCACACCATTAAAAACGTTGCATTCCGTGCATGCCCTGCAAGCTAGTTGGGCTTTTTTTGGTAGAGTCAATAATGAAAATGGCGAAAAATTTCAATATTTTTTTCAAATTCAACGTCAAGGCCAGCAACTCGATGGCGTTGCAGCCATCGTAGATGTGCAGAAAAGATCATTGCTTCTTTATGAAAAAGGTCAGGGTATCATCGAAGGTAAAACGTCTAGTCACTGGCAGGCAGGGCATTTATTTTTACAATTTAATTCTATAACCAATAGCTGGGTATTTGGTCTAAACAGTGCTGAAAAAAAAGGCTTTAATTTTAAGGTAGATATGCTTGGCTCTGTTGATGAAAACTATACCAAAGAGCAACGATTGCAAAAAGATTTGCATGTATTGCTGAATCAAACCGGCCGCTTAAATGGACATTTACAATTTGGTGCATCAGCGACCGATGTTTTTGTGACCGCTAAGCAGTCTTGGTTTGAACAAATCTGGACAAACGAACCCCAGTCGTTTAATCATCCATTAACCAGTGTGATTTGTGAGGTTAATGATGAGAGCTTTTATAATATTTCCAAGCCTGAAAAAGATAGCTTACAAGCCTCGATTAGTAGTTGGTATGATAAAAATAATGAGCTGCAAGTGATGTCACAATTTATGTCCTTGAAGCAAAAAAATGCCGAAAAATATACCATTGAACTGGTGTCGCCTAAATTAACACTTAATTTGCAAAACATGGTGCCTAGTATGCCAAAAAACCAAGAAATTATTCTAGGTTTGCTTGAAAAGCCTTTAGAAGGAGCGTGCGTGATTGCTAAAAATACGCTGATAAAGGTTTGAAAAAGTGGGAGTAAAAGCGATCATTACAATCAAGGCCGCGCCCAGAAGGCTTAGCGGAATCAGTACTAAAGCGCATTGAAAATTAAGTAACCTAGTAGAAAAAGGCAACTTATCGATACCAACGCCAATGATAAATTGCATCAAAGGTGCTGAAATAATCGCCATCGTATTGGTAAAACCCGCACAAGTTGATAAGGCGTAGGGTGGTGATAAATCATTTGCAACTGCATAAGATAACATATACGCACCACAGCAAAGACCAATGCCAAACATCAAAAATCCACATGTCATAAAATTCATATTAGGTACGAACAATAACAACATGAATAAAATTAAAGTAGCAAAGCACGATATCAGCATTAATCTTTGGCGATTCATGCTGATGGCTAAATAACCAAATAACGGACAACTTACCCCAGCACCACAAAAGATCATGGCATCAAGCACGCTTGCCTGTTGTAAACTACAGTTTAATTTAAGTTGTAAAAAAGGTACGGCCCACATGGACCCGAAAACTGTGATAACGCTAAAAGTTAAGCTTACATACAAGCCATTGAGCCATATTCTTTTGGACTTTAAAATAATTTGCAAAGCTTTAAAAGGAGAAATCGAGATAGGTTGGCTGGCAGTTTTCGGAATGATAAACCCGCTTAAAAGAGCAATCATAAAGCCAAGCCATGCGGCCAAGTGTAAAAAAAACCGCCAGCCTAATTGCTCAATAAATAAACCTAAACTGATGGTGGCCACACCTGTGGCTAAAAAAACAAATATCTCTGAAAAACCAATCATAAAAGCAAAATGTTTAAGGGCGAAATGCCGACGCAAAATATGCGATAAACCTACAAAGGCAAAAGCGGCACCACTGCCCGTAATAAGCCTTGCTATTATCAATAAATAAAAATTCTGGCTTATAGCAAAACAAAAACAACCAAGCGCACACACAAACGTGCCAAACATCATCCAAAATCTTGTGCTATTAAAATCAAAAATTAAGCCAACCGGAATTTGTAAAGCCGCATAAATATAATAAAAAGACCCGCTTAAAATACCTGAGTCTAGTGCAGATAATTTTAAGTCTTGACCAACTGCATCAATGATAACGCCTGAGGACAATTGAATTGAAAATTGAAATAACACACATAAAACACTGATAAACCAAATAATAGATATGGGCATGATTGGGAATAAAAGCAGGGAATATATACCGCTTAGTCAAGCAAAACAAGCAAAGACTTATATGCCTGCTCTGCTTAAGCATTTAAAAACAACAAAGTATAACCTGCATAAGATAGTCAAATTTAAGCTTTTTGGAGGGCAAATAATTTCTTAAAAAAATCTACCACATGGGTTTTTTTAAGCATAGATACCTCGTCTAGATGACGAGATTTATATTCAACTTCCTCGTTTACCAATAATTTTTCACTTATAACAAGCCGATGTGGGATACCGATTAACTCATTATCAGCAAATAAAACGCCAGCGCGCTCGTTTCTATCATCTAACAAAACATCAAAGCCTTCTTCTTGTAAAGCGTTATAAAGCGCTTGTGCC
The DNA here is from genome assembly GCA_002863045.1 of Legionella sp. Taxonomy (GTDB): domain Bacteria; phylum Pseudomonadota; class Gammaproteobacteria; order Legionellales; family Legionellaceae; genus Legionella_C. The sequence goes on along the minus strand of PKDH01000048.1, from coordinate 6,493 downwards.
TCTTGGGTTACTTTGTCGCTTTTTTGGGCGTTGATGGGGATGATGACCATATCAAAAGGTGCTAAAGCAGGTGGCCATTTAATACCTTTATCATCATGATGTTGTTCAATAGCTGCGGCCACAATACGGCTGATGCCCAACCCATAACACCCCATCATCAGGGTAGTTGATTGGCCATGTTCATTTAGAACACACGCTTGCATGGCTTTGGCGTATTTATCACCCAACTGAAAGATATGACCAACTTCAATACCACGCGCACTTTGTAAGATACCTTGCCCATCAGGACTTCTATCCCCTTCCTTAACATTACGCAAATCACAAACATCAAGGTAGGATACATCGCGCTGCCATTTGATATGAGTTATTGTATTTTGTTTATCTTGATAGCTAAACCACGCCAAAGCTTGGGCATGTGTGTCAACAATAAGCGGCGCGTTAAGCTTCAATAAGGTTTGCTCAGAAGAGGCTAGATAAGCTAAAAGCGCAGGATTATTATCATCAACAAGCGTTAAAGGAGCGCGTACCAATGCATGTTTTTCCGCTTTAATAACGTTAAGCGTATCACAAGCTTGTAATACTAACGCAACAAATGGCGCATTTTGACCAACTACCCAATGAATTTTAACTAAGTTTGGTAAAGTCTCAGCAGGTTTTATATCCTCTGATATTTCAAGCTCAGGCACAGGCTCTACGGTTAAATTATGAGGTGGCAAACTGGTGGCTTGTTCGATGTTAGCGGCATAGTCGCTCGAATCGCTAAAAAAAATACAATCCTCACCTGCTTGTGCTAAGACTTGAAACTCATGCGAGGCAAAGCCCCCAATGGCACCAGTATCCGCTTCAACGGCGCGAAATTTTAAACCTAAGCGCGTTAAAATTTGTTTATAAGCTTCAAACATTTTGTCATACGTTTGCGCAAGGCATTCTATCGAGGTATGAAAAGAATAAGCATCTTTCATCAAAAATTCACGAGCACGCATGACGCCAAAACGTGGCCTGATTTCATCACGAAATTTTGTTTGAATTTGATAAAAATTAACGGGCAATTGCTTATAGGAGGTTAGTTCTTGACGCACCCAATCGGTGATAACCTCTTCATGAGTTGGGCCAAAACAATATTCACGCTGATTATTATCTACGATTTTAAGTAATTGATTACCAAACGTCTCCCAGCGCTTGGTTTCCTGCCAGAGTTCAGCAGGCTGTACGGCAGGCATTAAAATTTCTAGCGCTTGAGCTTGATGCATTTCTTCGCGCACAATCGTCTCAACTTTACGCAATATTTTTAAGCCTAATGGCAGCCAATTATAAAGCCCTGAGCCTAACTTACGAATCATGCCAGCACGAAGCATAAGTTGATGTGAGATGATTTCAGCATCATTAGGTGTTTGACGCATTGTGGCGGTAAACCACTGAGAAGCACGCATATTTTTTGCCCTTATATTAAAGCTTTAGTATATATAGTTTGCGTTTTGATGCCCATGTTTTGGCTAAAGCATTTGATTATTAACTAATGAGTTGCTTGATGACATAAAGCTTCCATTTGTTCAATAAGAGGCGGGTGAGCATTAAATAGATGCAATGCATCACTTAATTCGCCAAATTGAACACATCCTGTTTCAACATCATAAATCGCTCCCACAATACCTATTTCATTTTTCTGAATGGCGTTTTTTAAAATATCACTGCGTTCATAAAGTTGGTTAACTGTATGAGCGACATTAAGTGCCGTAATACGTTGTACAAATTGCGTATTTTGACTGGTGCGTTCTTCAATAAAGGTGGTTTCTGCGGCCAGCACCGGGTTTAGCTTAGCTAGCAGTTGAGTGATATGGCCGGTTTGAACATGATCGCACGCTGCTTGTACTGCGCCACAGCGTGTATGCCCGAGTACCACAATAAGTTTAGCGCCAGCAACATGACAGGCATATTCGATGCTAGCCAGCATGTCATCATTCATCACATTACCTGCCACACGTGCGCAGAATAAATCACCCACTCCCATATCAAAAATGGTTTCAACTGGTACTCGTGAATCAATACACCCTAATATGATACCCATAGGGTACTGTTTAGGGGCCGTGTAGTGTACATCAATCCGTGGGCTGCGGTTAATGCGTTTTTCTTCGATAAAACGCATATTACCTTCTTTAAGTAACCGCAATACTTCAAAAGCGCGTACAGAAGTTTGGGCATCATAAGTGGTAATGTTAATAAAATCGATGTAATCATGGATAGCATATTGTGGTTTAAACCCGATTAAATTTAAAGCAATAGCTTTAAGTGGAGCATGTTCTTGACGAAACTCTTCAATTAATTCAATGATTTCTTTATCAATAAAATCTGAATAACGTGCATCAATGATAAGCTGTGTGTTTGAGGGAATGCTGTATAGCTCGGCCATAAAAGAGGCTCTTTTTAAAAAAGAAAGATGTTGCGGCAACAACAAGCGATAAGTGGTACCTGAAGGATATTGTTCTTTAATCACATCAAGCCTTGTTTGACTATTGTGTTTTAAGATAATAAACAAGCTGCAAACAAGACCAATAACCGTGCCTACTAATATGTTAAAAGCTAAAATACTAATAAAAGTGACAATAAAAGGAATGAAGCGATCCATGCCCTGATGATAATAATTTTTGAAAATAATAGGCTTGGTTAATTGATAACCAACATACATAAGTACCATAGCAATAGATGCCAGAGGAATTTTATTTAACCAATAAGGCCATATCATCAGAGTCGCTAAAAACAGTAAACCGTAAATACGTGCTGCATAGCGAGAACAGGCCCGAGCCTCGATGTTCACAGCAGTTTGTGAGACAAGCGTGGCTACAGGTAGGCCACCTAATAATCCTGAGGTGATATTGCCCATACCTTGAGCTATAAGCTCACGACTTTTAGAGCAATAACGCTTCTTTTTATCAAGTTTCTCTGAGGCTTTCAAATTGAATAAACTTTCAATGGAGGCGCTAAAAGCAATAAGTAGAGCAAATAAATACACGTAAGGATTTTGCCAAGCTTGCCAGTTCGGTAGTTCATGGTGGGCTAAAAAATGATACATATTGAAATTAGCTGGTAAATTAATCAAAAAAGGCTGAGTTTGAATAAACGCTGAATGAGTAAATATAAAAAATTCGTTTAAAATCAGGCCAATTAAAATAAAAATAAGCGGTATAGAAAGATAAGTTAATTTGACGCGCTTTATTTTGAGTAAATATAATACAAAAATAGAAGCACCAGTAATGATAACTGCACCTAAATTAATCTGATAAAATAGGTGATTTAAGGGCGTGAAGGTGAAATGATTGGTTCCTTCTATTAGCTGTGCTTTTAAACTTATGAAATTAGGCGAGAATGTCAGCGCCCAAGGAATATGTTTTAAAATAAGCAGCATACCAACTGCACACAACAAACCTTCAATAACATTTGAAGGTAGATAATCAGCAATAAAACCAACGCGCAAGTAACCCATACATAGTTGTAAAATACCCGCAAGCATTATCGCAAGCATCAAGCTTGGCACATGATGTAGTTGATGGATAGCCGTGATAACAATCGCACTTAGTGCCACACTCGGACCTGTGATGCTCACTTGTGATTGGCTAATCAGGCCAACCACAAGGCCACCGACCATTCCACTGATAATACCCGCATACCAGGGAACACCTGCAGCCCAAGCTAAGCTTAGATAAAGCGGTAAAGCAATTAAAAAAACTACCAAACTTGCTAGGGTGTCAGAAAAAAAAGTTTGTTTGGTTAAAGGAATATCTGTTGAGTAGGGTAAATGCATGAAATATGCCCATTTTTTTAACATATAAATGCAAAGCATCTTATCTTAAAAAAAATAAGTTGTTAATCTTTACAATCAAAAATCAACCTTAACAAATTGGCTGGTGATGTATAGCAAAATTACGATTGACATACTTTATAAAAGTTTTTAAATTAATTGCAATTTTAAAAACCTATTACCCTAAAAACTCTATATTCTATAAGGTCATGGCCTTATAGAATTGAGTCATTAAAATGATAAGGATATCATCAAAATGAACCCCACTAAGTTTAGGCAACTTATTGCCACGGTATTGTTATGGTCACAAATAACGCCAAGCGTGCTTGCTGCCATACCAAGTTTACCGCAAACTCTCGCACCATCGACCAATACCGCTTCTTCTCGCCTTACACCACCACCTTTGGCAGCCGATAGACAACAATCAATGAGTTTATCAAGCAGTCAACTAGGCCTTTTAGGGCCTTTAAATGCCAGAATTGATTACAGTAGCTTAACGGGTACCTATGTCACGGGTGAGTTTTTAAAACAAATTAATGATAAAATGGGTGTTAATCTGATTGGCGAGTATGGTGCAAAACAATATCGCCTCAATGGCACATTTGGCTGGCTCTTAAATGCTAAAACATTTTTAAAAATCACTGCCGAACAATTCGCGCAAAAGCTACCTTTTGTTTTTACAACAGGCAATACTGAGCAAAAAATCAAACAAAATGCCGTGGGAGCTAATCTAAACCATCATTTAGAATTTGCAAATCTTTCTTTAGGTGCCTATGTTGCACAAGCAGATAGCAAGCGTCTAGCCTCTACAACCTTTATCTCTAATGGAAGCAATTGTCATGGATTTGAAGCAGGATTAACTTGTATTGATGAACGCAACATCGCCGGAGGTAAATCATCTGGTGCAAATCTAGGTATGGGTGCTTTAATCAATCCGGCAACCTATCTTGAGGGTAAGGTTTATTATGATGCTGTGCATTACCGCACCATTTTTACCGCTCACTCGGATAGAGATAGAGATGGTTTGGGTGCAGGTATTTATGCCCAACGCTTATTAGCGGCAAATTTAAAATTACAAGCAGGGATTGAGGCGCGAAAAATCTATAACACTTATGATGTTGCTTTATATTGGAAGCCTACTTGGGGTAAATTTTCCGAGACAGAATGGTCGATACATGCTCAGCATGTTAAATCGATGAATCCAACACCTGATAATACCAGTGTGGGTGTTCAAGTTAGCTTCTATGCTGATAAATTGATATATAACACGCCTCATTATAGTTTGAGTCATGCTTTGCCTGTGGTAGATGGTATTGCTTCATGGATAAGACAGCCTGCGGTTAAAATGAATCAAGTATTGGCAATTGCCGAAGAATACGTCCACCTAGCTGATACAAAAATTAATGCCATTAGCCCAAGTTTTGGCCCACTAGCTGGCGGCAATACGGTTACGATATTTGGTACTAATTTCCCACTTAACTCAATGGTGCGCTTTGGAAACAACATTGCCACCATTGTCGCCATGACCACAAGCTCCATAACAGTCACAGTGCCAGCAGGAAATGAATTAGGGGGTGTAAGCGTTTCTATTACTACACCAGAAAATAAAACCACCCAACTTGATAATGCTTATTTATATACCAATGGCGCAGTACCTATTGTAACAGGTTCAACGCCTAGCCTTGGTCCAACGATAGGCGGTATTCGAATTACGCTCACAGGCGCAAATTTTGTACCAGGTGCGACCACAGTTATTATCGGGGGTATTGTTATCCCACCATCAGATGTGACAGTCACGACTAACGACAACACCTTTGCTAGATCAATCATAGCAACCTCGCCTGTGTCATTAAGTTTTATTGCGCCACCGCACCCCAAAGGTACTGTGGTAGTAAGTGTGGCAACGCCTGCTGGCTCAAGCCGTACGTTTTCAAGCCGTTTTACCTATGTACCACCACCAACCATCGAATCTATTTTACCTAATTCAGGCGCTTTAGCTGGTGGTACGGTTGTTACACTTATCGGAGATGATTTTATTGCAAATCGTACATCCGTCAAAATAGGCGATATTGTTATTCCACCTAGCTCCGTTCAAGTTATCTCGCCAACGCAATTATCTTTTGTTACGCCTGCACAGTCAGCCGGAGACGTTAAGATTACTGTCTTAACGCCAGGTGGTGTTTCGGATAATACCAGCGAAACAAGCTTTATCTACACCAACAATGCGCCAGCTGTAGGCGTTCTTAATCCTAATATAGGGCCTAGCAGTGGTGGCTTAACGGTGAATTTAACAGGGAGTAATTTTGTCCCCGGTAATACATCAATCACCATGGGCAATGTTTTAATACCTGCAAGTTTTGTGCAAGTAACCTCTGCTAATTCGCTTTCTTTTGACCCACCACCACGAGCGCCTGGAAAAGTACCATTATTTGTAACAACGCCTGTAGGTAATAGTGGCCTGGTGGCCGATGGTTACACCTATGTTGCCAGTCCTGCTGTTGGTACATTGACGCCTGCTGAGGTTAATAGCCAAGGTGGCAGTGTGGTGACATTAAGTGGCAGTGGTTTTGTGATTGGCGGCACCCAGGTATTGGTCGATGGTGTCATGGTGAATGCAGCAGATGTTACGGTGAATTCAGCCAATTCCCTTAGTTTCATCGCGCCAAGCCATGCGGCGGGTAATGTAGCAGTCAGTGTGAG
>PKDH01000010.1 GCA_002863045.1 Legionella sp. | reverse complement strand
GATTAGGTCTATGTGGTGTTTACGGCTATCTTAACGCCTACGTCCCGCGGCTTTGTCCGCGGGAACCATGGTTATAAATTTTGAGCGATATGTAAACGAGTTAAACCCCTTTTAAGTCAGCAACTATAGAACCTATTCTGTTAAAAACATTACAAAAATAACGACATCCACAAAATAGCTTCTTTCGATGAAGTTTAGATAATCTACGCAATCAGCTCACTCAGCCTTTTAGATCGTCTAAAATGTTTAAACAATTTACTAAATCGCTCTTAATCCCTAAACCAGAGAATGATTTTTGAAATATTGCCCAGTACAAAGCAAATTTTTTATAAAAAAACTGACACGTCATATTTTCTTAAGTTTTTTCTTTTAAGCTTAAATTGTTCGGATTAATTTTGTTCTTCTTGAAACAATTCTAACCGTTGCAAAAATAGCGATATATGCTATAAAAATACATATATTCATCATAATGGGGGATGATATGTCAAATCGTCAATTTGCTGAACGTTTAAATCAAGAGCTTGATATTATGGAAATGCCGCCAGCCATTACTGAACGAACCAACGCTTTAGCAAGATTATTAAAAATCACTAAATTTGAAGCTGGATTACTCATAAATGGCAGCATCCCTAGCAACGGCTTACTTACGCGGGTAGCAGGCGAGCTTGAAGTTAATCCTGAATGGCTTACAGGCAAAAGCATTAAGCGGGTTATTAATCCCGATAATGTTAATTAGTGAACCTGGCTCGCATCATCCTTGAAAACGATGGTGCGAGCCCTTGGGTTTGGCATTTTTTTCAATAAATTCAATAATCTTATGCGCAATATCAACATTTGTTGCTTTTTCAATACCTTCTAAACCAGGTGAGGAGTTAATTTCTAATACCAACGGCCCATGATTAGAACGAATTAAATCAACACCCGCCACTTTTAATCCCATGGTTTTAGCCGCACTGATGGCAATGGCACGTTCTTGTGGTGATAAACTCACCTTTAATGCTTTACCACCTTGATGGACGTTGGCACGAAATTCACCCTCTTTGGCTTGACGCTTCATTGCAGCAACTACTTTATCGCCTACCACAAAACACCTAATATCAGTGCCCCGGGACTCTTCAATAAACTCTTGAACTAAGATATTGGCCGACATTTCTTTAAAAGCATTGATAATACTAACCGCCGATTGATGGCTATCAGCAAGAATTACCCCTTTGCCTTGGGTACCTTCTAATAATTTAATAACCAACGGCGCGCCATTAACCAATTGAATCAAACTTTCCGTATCATCAGGCGATTGCGCGAAGCTTGTCAGTGGCATTGGGATGCCTTTGCGCGCTAATAATTGTAGCGAGCGAAATTTATCACGCGAGCGAGAAATAGCAATGGATTCATTGACAGCATACATACCTATGGCTTCCATTTGCCTTAATACAGCCGTACCATAATACGTAATTGATGCTCCTATGCGTGGAATGACTGCATCAAATTTAGGCAAAACTTGCCCGCCACGATAATAAACAGTGGGAGAGGAAGCCGCAACATTCATATAACAATAAAGCGGATTAATGATACTAACTTGATGTCCGGCAGCCTCTCCGGCTGTTTTTAACCGCTGATGAGAATATAACTGAGGATTGGTTGCTAAAATAACAATGTTCATGAAAGACCGTTTCCTAGGGTAAATATAATTAAGTAGCACATATCTAATCAATTCGCTTGATGACGATATTTTTACCAAGCGACTAATTCATAATCCTGCGCAAGTTTAGCTGAATCATGAGGTGCCGTGAAAAAAGCGATGAGTTTACCATCAGGGTTAATAAGCATAATGGCGCCTGTATGCTGGATATCATAATTATTAGGTTGACCTTTCAAAGCAACACTTGCATAAGCAATGCCCATTTTTTGAGTCATGGCTTTAATTTGGTCATCCTTGCCTCGAGCGGCATAAAAGCTTGGGTGAAACGCTTTAACATACTTACTTAATCGCGCTTTGGTATCACGTTTGGGGTCAATGCTAATAAAAACGACATGTGGTAGTGGGTAGTGTTTTTTTGCTTCGAGCAGATGATAGGTTTTGGCAAGTTTTGCCATAGTAGTTGGACAAACATAGCCACAGTGCGTAAAACCAAAAAAAATCATCGTCCACTTACCATGTAACGCACGGTTATTAAACAGCTTATTGTCCATGCCTTCAAGATTAAAAGGAGGAATTTCACGCGGCGTACTCAAAAGCGTGCCATGAAATTCTTGCCGCTTTTTAAGTTCGTGACGTTTAACTTGATTAAACATATACATGCCACTGGTTAGTGCTAAAATCGCTAGTAACAAACCTATCCAAAATAGCGGATGGATAATTAATTTCCTCACATCAATTCCTCAATAAATCGTTTGATAATGATCAAATAATAAAAATGTAAACAACACCATAAGATAAATAATCGAATAACGAAACGTCTGCATGGCAACGCGTGCATCTTGCGACCAATACAACTTTAACGCCCAATATAAAAAACGTATGCCTAATATTAAAGCACCAAATAAATAAAGTACGCCACTCATGCCAATAATAAAAGGCATCAATGTGACCAATTGTAATAAAATGGTGTAAAGCAAGATGGTCAACTTGGTAAATTTCACACCATGGGTTACTGGTAGCATAGGAATATTGGCACGCTTATAATCATTTAAACGATAAATGGCAAGCGCCCAAAAATGCGGAGGCGTCCAAGTAAAAACAATTAATACTAACAATAAAGCTTGTGGATCTAATTGATTAGTTACAGCAGTCCAACCAAGTAGTGGCGGTGCGGCCCCAGCTAGCCCACCTATTACAATATTTTGCGGCGTGGCGCGTTTGAGATAACCTGTATAAATCCCTGCATACCCTATCAAAGATAGAAAAGTTAACAGCGCGGTTAATATATTAACCCATATAGCCAAAATACTTAACCCAACCAAACCAAGTCCAACAGAAAAACCAAGCGCTTGTTTAATCGAAATGCGCCCTTTGGCTACTGGTCTTTTTTGGGTACGGGTCATCAATGCATCAATGCGTTTATCCACCAAGTGATTTATGACCGCCGCACTGCTTGCACTTAACCCAATTCCCGCAATACTTGTAAGAAACAATGTGAGTGAAATTGTTTGATAAGTCGCTAGAAACATACCTACGAGTGCTGTTAAAAGCATTAAAGCCACAACGCGTGGCTTACAAAGTTCAAGATAATCTAGCACAAGGTTCGAAGACACCAAATTCGCCCTAGACACTGTGCTTTCTTCCGATATACACCATGCTTAGCAGGGTCGCCATGAGCAAAGCGGCAATGCCATTATGCGCCACAGCAACACTTAAGGGTAATAAGTACATCACATTCATAATACCCAAAGTTAATTGTATGATAAGTAAGCATAAAGCCAAACATGTAGCATGCTTTAATGAGCGTGATACATCCACGCGTCTTAATAAAAACACGCTTAAACCACTTAGATAAAGTGTCACCACCAGCGCACCTAATCGATGCATAAATTGGATGGTTATACGAATTGAGCTATCTAGTATGCCGCCTTGATAATTAATTCCAAGCGGTGAGAATAAATAAAATCCTTTCGAGAAATCTAAAGTAGGCCACCATTGTCCATTGCATTTAGGAAAACCAATACAAGCCAAACCTGCATAATTAGCGCTTACCCATCCACCTAAAGCGATTTGTCCAAACAACAAAATTGCGCCTAAAATTATCCATTTATTAAACCAGGTAGTTCGTGTTGAAAACACACATATCTGCTCAATAAATTGTAAACGTAACAAACAGAGTCCACTAAAAATAAGTATGCCACCTAATAAATGGGACATGACCACAATCGGTAAAAGTTTTAGCGTTACAGTCCACATACCAAGTGCCGCTTGAAAACACACTAGTATCACCAATGCCTGCGCTAAATAAATGGTTGTACGTGCTAATAAATGACGACGCATAAGCGCCCAAACGCCAACAAAAAAAATACCAAAAGCAAGTGTACCGGCAATATAGCGGTGCGCCATCTCAGTCCAAGCTTTTTTAACGGTATTATAGGATTCTATATGTTGATTTAAATCACTTGGCACAAGCTTGCCATAACAACCCGGCCAATCAGGACAACCCAAGCCTGCGTCTGTTAAACGGGTGTACGCTCCGAGCATCACAACCATCCATGCTAAAATTATCAAGGCACTGATAAGATGAGGTATGCAACTTTTTTTCATTATAAATTAACCATTTTTTGTTGTATTTGATTGTAATAATTGTTTTAAGTCATGAAAAATATCAGGTGCAGGTGCATTAAAACGATACTTTAAAACTAAATAGTTATCAGGACTGCTGATAAAAGTTGCGGGTTCACGCGTTAAACACGAGCTGCTACCAAATTGCGTATTAACATCATGGTCAGTTAATATTTGCTTTATATTTTGAGGTAAAGCTGCTGCACTTTTTAACCAAAGTACTTGGTTAACTTGATACATACGACGGCCTAGCGCCAATCGAATACGGCTAATCTTATCAATTTGCGCACGACATATTTTATCGCATTTGTTAGGGTACCAAACGATTAATTGCCATTTTTTATTCTTATTATATTGAGGCAACAAACACGCGGGTTGAATCAATTCACCTTTATTTGTATGTGCTGCATTAAGCCATTTTGGATAATTAAAAAGCGTATAGGCTGCCAATCCTGGTAATATAAAGATAATACCTAACACGGCAAGTATGATGTATGGGCGTTTATTCATACGTTTTTTTATTCGTTCCTAAATACATGATTAATACAACTAACGCCAGCCCAAACCACTGCAAAGCATAAGCTTGATGACGTTCTGGGGGCATTGAGACAACTGCCCAATCCCGTTTATATCCATAAGCGCTTGTTTTAGCTAAACGAAGTACAAAGGGATAAACAGGTAGATTTAATTTTTGGGCGATTAACGCAGGCTTAATGCGTTCAAGCACAATCAAACGGCTAGATTTTTGCTCAATTTCAACACCTAATACCCATGATTTGGCTGCAGGATAATAAACATAACCTGATAAATCAATGACTCCTTGAGGAATTTTTATTAGAGGCATTTGTTGGCGCGTAATATTTGCTGGGATAAAGCCTCTATCAACCAATAAAATTTGACCATTACTCAAGCGTAAAGCGTTTATCACATCATAACCAAACCGATGATTGTTATGCTGATTATCTAACAAAAACTGTATGTTTAAGAATCGACCTTGAACGCTAATAGTTTGATATTGCTTGGGCTTGAACGCCTCAGGTGACCAAAATACTGGCAGTTGATTTTTAGCCCTTTGTGCCTTTTCTAGCATATTAGTTTTTTCAGTTGCTCGATGTAATTGCCAAAAACCCAGAGCTACGAGAATACTTATCAAGCTTATGGTTAAAATATTTTTCCGCCAAGAAAATGAAATGTATTGCCGCCAAAACATCATATGAATAACTACCTTTGAGTACGATACTTTTCTACACCTTATATCCGTTTTATGCTAAATTAATTTTTCTTACTTTCTACCTGTATTTTTTATGCTTACCAAGTTAATTGTTATCACAGTGATGTTCATGATAATCGGCATACTTGCCAGCGGTTTGCTCTTTTTAGTGAAAGACAAAGGACATACAAATCGAACCCTTAAAGCATTAACCTGGCGTATTGGTCTATCTTTGATGTTATTTATTTTTTTATTTGTGGCTTTTAGTTTTGGATGGATTCAACCGCATGCGGTATAAAAGGAAAGCACTAACGCTTTCCTTTTAGCTATTTTTAACCGGTAATTGCCGCAGTGGGTGGTGTACCATGACCAAATAAGCTCATGACCAATAACACTAAGAAAACGACTAAAAATAAGAAAAACAATACGCGCGCAATATTAGTTGCGGTAGAGGCGACCCCTCTAAACCCAAATGCTGCAGCAACTATCGCAATCACTAAAAAAACTAACGCCCATTCTAACATAACCTACTCCTGTAAGAAATAATTGGGTTTACATAGTAGTCTGTTTTAAAAGAGTTTGTAAAATACTTTTAAAGTAAATTGTCATAACATGAAATTGTTGGGTAAAAATTTAAAGGATTAAACTGATATGAATATTTATAATACGAAACAAAGCTTTGGGTTGATTGCCATCTTATTTCATTGGTTTATCGCCTTTTTAGTGATTGGTTTATTAAGCGTTGGGTTTTACATGCATAATTTGCCGCAAAGTTTATTTAAAACCCAGATTGTCGGTTTTCATAAATCAATCGGAATTTTGGTTTTAACACTCACGGTATGTCGCCTTTTATGGCGCTTAGTCTCCGTCATTCCAAGTTTAGCAAGCTTGCCCTTATGGGAGAAATTATCGGCAAAGCTTATGCATTGGTTACTTTATCTGGGAACGTTATGCATGCCTTTAAGCGGCTGGCTTATGACTTCTAGTGCTGGTCGACCCCTTTTATTTTTTAATACTTTCACCGTGCCTTCTTTAGTAGAAACTAATTCTTTTTATCGTCATTTTTTTCGAGCTTGCCATCATTGGTTGGCGTATGGTTTGCTTTTTTTAATAAGTGTGCATACGCTTGCCGCCCTTAAACATCATTTTTTTAATCGAGATACTATCTTAAAGCGTATGTTAAAAGGCTGAAGTACATGATAAAGACCCAAGAAATTCCTTATCAAGATGATGAAACACTATGTCATGGCTTTATGGCTTATGATGATCAGTGGCATACTCCTCGGCCAGCTGTATTGTTGGCGCATGATTGGCATGGGCGCGGCTTACAGATTTGCAACATAGCTAAATATATGGCCAAACTTGGTTTTGTTGGTTTTGCGCTTGATATGTATGGTCAAGCGCAATTAGGTTTTGATACTGCTGCACGCCAAGCACTTATTCGCCCTTTCAAGGAAGACCGCCGCCTTTTGTTAAAGCGGATAACTAGCGCTTTTCAAACCTTACAAAATTTAAACTTAGTGAATGCGCATTTAATAGCAGCTATGGGTTTTTGTTTTGGCGGCATGTGTGTATTGGATTTAGCACGCAGCCATGCTGTATTACAAAGTGTGATAAGTATTCATGGCATCTTAACGCCTCCACCTTTTAATGATAGCTTAGCGCTTAATACCAAAATTCTTATCCTGCATGGCTACCAAGATTGTTTGGTGCCACCACAACAGGTTCGTGCGTTTGCAAAAGAGATGGCGGATAGAAAAGTTGACTACCAAATTCAACAATTTGGTCTTGCTAAACATGGATTTTCTAACCCCCTTGTCTGTGATAAAGCACTGGATTTCTATTATGATGCCGGCTCATCTAGGCGTGCTTGGGATGCAGCGTACTATTTTTTAGTATCTAATGGCTTTGATTCAAACAATCTTTCGACATTCTAAAATCTCATTGCTATATTATGATAATTTTTTATTATCCTGGTTTTAGATATAATGCGTTTTTTATGGACAATATTTAGTTTTTTAGTTATCACAACCGTCAATGCTAGCTTGCCCCCACCCAAATTAATCGTGCAATTGGTCATTGATCAATTGCGTGGTGATTTTATATCTCGCTATCAAACACATTTTGATGCCCAGGGTTTTAATTATCTCATAACACACGGCATAAGTTTCGATAATGCCAGGCACCCACACGCTAATACCGTCACCTGTACAGGGCATGCAACCATTGCCACAGGAAGTTATCCTGCCTATCACGGCATCATTGCTAATCGTTGGTATGACCGTCAAAAAAAAGCGCTTACTTATTGCGTAGCCGACCATAAGTTTGCAATTCTACCCACACTTCAAACTACAAAAAAACTTGCAGGACGCTCGCCACGTTATTTGGCTGCCTCAACATTTAGTGATGAACTGGTCTTAGCGCAAAAAGGACGCGCTTTTGCAGTATCACTCAAAGACCGTGCAGCCATTACGCTTGCCGGTCATGCAGGCAAAGCATTGTGGTTTGATAAACTAAATGGTGGTTTTGTTAGTAGCACTTTTTATTATCATACGTACCCCCAATGGGTGGATAATTGGAATATGCATCATCTCCATATGCCCTACTTGCATTGGACACTTAGCCTACCTATATCAAACTATTTTTACCAGCAGGCACCAAAAATTCATCATCGTTTTCCTGCTTTTGGTTTTGATTTTCCGCATAAAGCCACGCCTTATGACCCACGTTATTATAAGTATTTTTCAATGATGCCTGATGCAGATGAAATAACTGCCAATTTTGCCATTGATTTACTTGCTCACGAGCATTTGGGTCAGCAAAAGAATCAAACAGATTATCTGGCTATTAGTTTTTCAACGGTTGATGCCATCGGCCATCAATTTGGCCCTAATAGTCTAGAAGCTGAAGATAATTTGAGGCGACTTGATAAAACCATTGCTCGCCTGTTAAGAGCAATTGACCAACAAGTAGGCTTAGATAATACTCTGATAATTCTAACTGCCGATCACGGCATTAAAGATAGTCATCTTTACCTTGCGCAACATCATATGCCACAAGCACCATCGCTTGATATCACTCAATTAACAATAAAATCACAAGCTTTTTTAAAACAAAAATTTCATCTACCTACCAAAAACTTAATCACTATTCACGAGCCTTTTGTATATATCAATCATGCTCTACTAAATAAGCAATCACGCTATTCTTTAACACAAATCACCGATGCTTTGTGTCAATTTTTGACCGAACAGTCGACTATCTTTGCTGCTTTTAATATGGCTAAAACCAACACGTACCACACTTGGCTTGAAACCAAAGTCAACCGTATGTTTTTCCCTTATCGTACCGGCGATATTTATTTAGTGATGCCACCTTATCAAACACCTTACCCAATGAATAATCGCGTTAATCATGGTAGCCCGTGGAATTATGATGCTTTTGTGCCGCTAGTTTTTAGTCATCCGTCTTTTAATAATCAACACTTTGCTCTACCTGTTAAAACAACAGATATCGCCATAACTTTGACAACTTTATTGCATATCAACCCAACTTCTGCTTCTGTCGGTCATCCGCTACAAGCAGTATTAGGCAATTATTCTAAAGAGTTACTTGCGTTATCGAATTAATCTAAGGATAATCTTGCTAAAGTAATTACTATAAAGGTTATAAATGGATCAATTAGTTGAGTTTATTGGCAACCATCTAGCATTGTTTGCAGCATTAATCGGCGTATTGGGGCTAATATTTATTCAAGAAAAATTAGCCCAAAAGAATAAAGCCACTGAGATTAGTCCTCAACAAGCTGTCACTTTGATGAACCAAGAAAAAGCGGTGGTTATCGATTTACGCGAACCTTTGGCTTTTAAAGCGGGTCATATTTTGCAAGCGCATAACTTTACAAGCGATAAATTATTAACTCGTATATCAAAATACAAAGCACATAAAATTATTTTAGTGTGCGCCCAAGGACAAACTGCAAAAACTCAAGCCCACCTGCTGCGTCAGCAAAATTTTGAAAATATTTATGTGTTGGCCGGCGGTATGAGTGCTTGGCAGCAAGCAAACTTACCCATTATCAAAGGAAATTAACCTCATGCCTCATGTCATAATGTATACCACCGAATATTGTCCTTATTGTGAACGTGCCAGACAATTACTCAATCATAAGAATATTGCATTTGACGAGATTCGCGTTGATAATGACCCTCAAAAGCGCGAAGAGATGATATCAAAAAGTCAGCGGCACACAGTTCCGCAAATCTTTATCAACGGAAAAGCCATTGGTGGCTGCGACGATTTATATGCTCTTGAAGCGTCCGGTAAATTAGACACATTAAGACTAACAGAGGAATAATAAGATATGACGGATAACACGCCCACTGATGCAAATCCTGATACGCAATTTATGATTCAGCGTTTATATGTCAAGGATTTATCCTATGAAGCACCTAACACACCCGCAGCTTTTCAACAGCAGTGGCAACCTGAATTGGCACTGGATATTAATACTACCCATAACATGATTGAAAAAAATGTGTATGAAGTAGTGCTACATGTGACTGCTACCGTTAAAAATCAACAGGCTGTGGCATTTTTATGTGAAATTAAACAAGCGGGTATTTTTACCATTCAAAACGCTCCAGCCACGCAGCTTGACCATCTTTTAGGAAGTTTTTGCCCAAGCATATTATATCCTTATGCACGTGAAGCCATAACCGCTGAGGTTATTCGTGGTAGCTTCCCACAACTTGTTTTAGCGCCAGTGAATTTTGATGCATTGTATAATCAACAACTCGCAGAGAAACAAAAAGTCGCGCAATCTGAAGAAGAAACTTTGACTCACTGATGTCATTGGTTTAGGGCGCGTTCATATGCCCTAAACCATCCATTTAGAGGAAAAAGTATGTCGATTGCTATTTTAGGGGCCGGCTCATGGGGAACAGCCGTTGCCATTCATTTGGCACATCACAAAACACCTGTATTGTTATGGACCCATAATGCACAAGAAGCTAAAAAAATTCAGCATACACGGGTAAATAAGCGTTACCTGCCTGATATTATGCTGCCAAGTGCACTTGAGGTTACTCATGATTTAGCTCGATGTTTAAATCACGCTTCAATTGTTATTATGGCTGTGCCATCTCATGCTTTTACTAGTGTGCTAGAGCGCATTGATTACCCGCCTTGTGCAGGCCTTGCATGGTTAACCAAAGGGCTTGAACCACAAACACATCAATTTTTAAGTGATATTGTTGCCCATAAATGGGGTTATGATTATCCGATGGCAATTATTTCAGGTCCCTCATTTGCTGCGGAAGTAGCGCGTTTCTTGCCTACAGCCCTAACACTTGCCAGCAATCAACTTTCTTTTGCCCACAAACTACAACATTTTTTGCATCAAGGTCATTTTCGTGTCTATACCAGCCAAGATTTAATCGGTGTCCAGCTTGCCGGGGCCGTTAAAAATGTGCTTGCTATTGCCTGTGGTATCAGTGATGGTTTAAATTTTGGTGCAAATGCTAAAGCTGCTTTAATTACGCGAGGTTTAGCTGAAATGCGCCGTTTAGGTATTGCCCTGGGCGCTACAGATGAGACTTTTTCAGGCTTAGCTGGCTTGGGTGATTTGGTATTAACATGTACAGATAATCAATCACGCAATCGCCGTTTTGGTTTACAACTGGGTCAGGGCGTTTTAGCAGACGTTGCTAAACAATCTATTTCACAAGTGATAGAAGGCATACATAATGCCAAACAAGTATGCGCCCTTGCAACCCAATATAATATTGACATGCCTATCTGCCGCGAGGTAGCCGCACTATTATTTGAGGGCGCTTCCTTGCAGCAAATCCTTACAAACTTGATGTCTCGAACCACCAAAACTGAATAATAATATAGATATTTTTTAAGCTTTTGACTTGGTATGAGGCTGATAGTGCCACTGTTGCCAGGCGGCAAAATCATGCTCACCAAAGCTTTGATGACTAATTTTTTTCAAAACGGTATAGGCAAAATTATGATTATCCGGCTGTTTTAGTTTTAATAATTTAATCAACTGGAATTTAGCGCGTTGGGCTAGAATTGCTTTATTTTTATCCGACTCAGCCGCAATAGAAAGCACATATAAAGCTTTATTTCTATCACTGGTTGAAGATGAATCTAGATAATCAATAAATGGTTTTAAATTTACATCGTAATATTTCGCTTTTTTCATTGTATCGGCGATAACAAGCATGGCGGAATTACGTGTTTCTTCGTTTTCATCATAAACAGCAGGCATCACTAACTTTATAATGTCATGCGGTTTAGTCATATGGCTTGCCAATAATACCGCTGCTTCACGTCTTACCGGATCTTCATCTTGCTGGATGGTATGTTTGATGAGGTTTTTGTGCTGTGCAGCTGCTTGGTTAAATATAGCCAAATAAGGCTTGAGCTTAGGATGCTCAAAATTTGACAAACAATGATATACCGGACAGTTGCTTTTTTTAAGCATAGCTTTATCTCCTGTAAACATTGCTTCAAGTACCAGCTCTTTGTGTTCAGTCATTTTGTCAACTACATCAAAAGAGCGAGTAGTGCGCATAGGTTGAGCTCTTGGCACAGGTCTTTTATGCACAAATTTCATGCGATTTTTATCTTTTTTTTGCACCACATCGAGTGTGTTAAAAATTTTATCTGGGTCATTAAATATAGATGTATTGATATCAGCATACAAAAAGCCATATTTCTTTTTAATCGTTGCCAGCAAATTTAATTTATTTTGTAGGTAATGATTAAATTTTTCTTCATCTGTTGATTTGTTTTTGCTAATTGCTATAACCTCTTTGCCTAATTGATCAATTTGCTGGCCATATTGTGTAATAATTTGTTGTGCAATAGCCGGAGGCGCACCGTATACATCGACATAGTCATGATAATCATAAGGCGTTTTAGCCCAACATATATGACTCAATGCCAAATTAAACATTAATAATAAACAAATTTTCATGGTGTATCCTTATATTTCAGTTGATTTAAATGAACATGTTGTTGCATATTTTGCTCGTACAAAAGCGCTGTTTGCCTGTCATACATGGACAGCCTATGAGCATTATTGGTTGGTTGGTATATAAAATCGCGTGATGTTTGTTGTATAAATTGTACAAAAGTATCAAGCAATTTAAATTCAGGGTTATACTCATCTATCCATAAAAACTGCCCCTGTTCGTTAACTTCTAAAAACACATACTCACCTTCTGGCGTTTTAATAAAATCAAAACAACCAAAAACAATACCCAGTTGTCGCATAAAAATTCTGATTTTGTTTTGTATTGCTAAGGGCAGCACATAAGGTTCAATGGCCATTTCTTTAAAAGGAATACGTCGCCAATCCATTTGCCCTAAAGCATGGGCTTGTGAATATAATTTTGTTGCAACCAAATGGTCACCAAAACAGGTGATACGTAATTCATATGCTTTGGGTAT
>PKDH01000025.1 GCA_002863045.1 Legionella sp. | reverse complement strand
ATAATTATCAAATAAATATAGATTTTTTTTAGCGCGCGTAATGGCTACATATAAAAGACGTTGATGTTCAAAGCGGTCTTTTTCAGCGGCAACTTGGGCGACATAATTATATAAAGAGCAGTTGTCATGATAGGGCGCATGGATGGGGGATAAAATATGTAAATCATGTGAGGCGGTGGGTAATTTTAGCCAACGCAGCAAAGGGTTATTATCTTTTTGCGCCATACTGCCTAAAGATGGCAGAATGACTGAATCAAATTCCAAACCTTTGGCTTTGTGAATGGTCATAATATGTAACCGTGCAGCAGTTAGATTTTTGGAATATAACTGCGTTAAATCTTCTTCAAATAACGCCCAGTCCATTAATAAACCATCAAGCTCGTGTTTATCAATTAAATTAAAAAATTGCTCAATATCTGCAAGTTCTTTATCGCTATAACAATCTAAGCCATGTAATTTTTGGAAAACTAAACCAATCCAGTGGCTCAAATTGGTTTGATAACGTTTGGTCAAAGCGCTACTTATTACATTGAAGAAATAAGCGGCTCTTAGGCTACCTTGAATACTTAGTTCGGTTATCTCAGTAATATGTGACAGCGCATGATAGATAGAGGATTGAGGGGCAAAATTTGCAATAGCATGCAAATCATTTAAATCTAAACCTGCTAAGGGGCTACGTAAAACACTCAACCAGGCAAGACGATTGGCAGGCATGAGTAACGCTTGGGTTAAAGCCCAGATATCTTGTATATGATTTAAATGCGCCAATGATTCAATTTCCACTCCTTGAAAATCAATATTATCAAGACGTAACTGCTTGATGATACAGCGAAGATGGGTGCGGGCACGTACTAAAATGGCAATCGTATCTTGGTTGTTTTGCTGCAAAAGTTTTTGCACCTTTTGACTTATAACCCATGCTTCATGTTCTTTACTGCTACAGCTATAAGCTTTTATAACGCTATCTGGTGTGTTAAAAGATGCAACAGAGGCATGGTATGAAATCGCGCCTGATTCGATGTCTTCACATTGGGGGAAAATGACGGAAAAATGCTGATTCACCCAGTCAATGAGCGTGCTAGAGGCGCGGAAGTTACACGTCAGTTCAAGAAAATCGGGCAAAATAGCGCCAAGACCTTGTTGTTTGACTTTTAAAAACAAACCCACTTCTGCTTGACGGAAACGATAAATTGATTGCATGGGGTCACCAACGATAAAAAGGGTTTTATCGCCATCAGGCAACCAACCAAAGGTGAGCTTGGTTAAAAGCTCAAATTGCTGGATGGAGGTATCTTGAAATTCATCAACCAATAGATGATAAATCGTGTTATCTAAATACAATGATAAATCAGTTGGCTCAAGTTCATCACCTAAAGCGTGTGTAGCTTGAGTGGCAAGCGCGCTAAAATCAACGGTGTTTTGTTCGTTAAATATCACATAAAGATGCGCAACTAAGCGCGGCAATAATGTTAAAAGGGTTTGTAAAACATGCCATTGGGCAGGGGCATAAACGGGCTTGGGTAGGTTTTTTAACCGTTCTAAAGCTTGTAAGCTCTCAGGCAGGCTACTTAATTGATACAGTAATTTCTGGCTTAATTTTTTACAAATCACATACTCTTCTTCAAACCCTGATTTTTTAGTAAGTCCTACATGGTGGGTGAATTGTTTGCGTACCTTGTTATCTTTGGTGAGTAATAAATGAGCCAAACTTTGGCCAATATCAGCATCTATTTGATCAAACTGTTGCCAATTTAAAAAAAGATGGCTGGGGGAGGCGGGATTTTGTTCAATGGTGGCAAGTAGCTGACAGGTTTGATGTATAAGCTTTTGCATATCATCAGGCAGAGTATTCGTAAAACAGGTTAATTCATGGGCAATAATAAGGGCAAGTGCTTCTTCAAAAACGGCTTTTGAACAGTCTTTATTTGCATAAATGGCAGTAAGCCACTGCTCACGACGCGCCAATAATTCGCTTAAAAGCTCAATAAGTTTATCTTGTCGGCCATCTAAATGATTAAGTAGTGTATGGACCAAAGGCTTTAATTGGTCATCATTCAGTGCATCTTGAAGGCACGCACGCACGGCTTTTAGATACAAAGGCTTTGGTTTTTCAGCGACGTTGGCATGGGTTAGGGGTTTATCTTGCGTAAAAATTGTATGCACCAGCTGTTGGCACAAAGCATCAATGGTCATGATACGTAACCTTGAGGGTTGGGTTAACAATTGCCATTGAAGTCGCATGTTTTGCTCTAACGCTTGTTGGGCGTATTGATGGGTTAATTGTTCATGCGCTGAGGTGGGCGGCGTGTTATTAGCCGCTTTTTCAAGTGCAGCCAAAATACGAGCGCGCATTTCACCGGCTGCTTTTTTAGTAAAGGTCAAGGCATAAATATGTTCAGGGGCCTTAACTAACCCTAATAATCTTAAAAAACGCTGGGTTAAAAGCTCCGTTTTACCCGAGCCTGCGGGTGCTTGCACAATGAAAGAACGCTTAGGGTTGGTTGCTTCTAAGCGTTGCTGTTTGTCTTCGGTCATATATTAATCAAGGATACATTCTGTGGCTGGCGGGCGTAGATTATAATGTGAACTCATACAAAAACCATAAGCACCAGCATTGGCAATGAGTAATATATCGCCCTCATAGGTCGTTGGCATTAATCTATCATAGCCAAGTGTGTCACCTGATTCACAAATTGGTCCAACAATGTGACTAAAATAATGGTGATCATCATAAAAGCGCGTGAGATTAATAATTTCATGATAAGCACCGTAAAGTGCTGGTCGAATCAGTGAATTCATGCCTGTTTCAATACCGATAAAACGTGTGCGACCTTTTTGCTTGCATTGCGTGACTTTAGCCAGAATGACACCACTGTCGGCCACACAAAATCGCCCAGGTTCAAGCCAGAATGCTAAATTTGAAAATTGGCTTTTAATTGAGCTTAATGCTGTGTCTAACGCCAAAAGGTTAATCGGTGTTTGGCCAGGCTTTTCAACCACACCCAAGCCCCCACCTAAGTTGATGATACGTACTTCTGGAAAAATAGGTAATAGTTCGGTGAGCAGGCGCGCTGTTTCTTGCCATAGATCGGTTTTTAAAATACCACTACCTGAATGCGCATGTAAGCCGATTACCTGAATACGATGCTTGTCTAATAATTGACAAACATGTGACAAATCAGCACGTGGAATGCCAAACTTAGATTCATTACCGGCGGTACTCACAAACTTATGGTGTCCAGCACCGCTGCCTGGGTCTATCCGTAAAAAAATCTTTTGATGTTTTAATAAATCAGGCCAATGTTCTAAAGGATGCAAATTATCAATGGTTAAAAAACAACCAATACTAAGCGCATATTCATATTCTTTTTTGGCGGCAAAATTAGGCGTAAATAACACCCGCGTTCTATCAATATCAGGAAAAAGGGTGAGAATATGCTGTAATTCTTGTATAGATACGCATTCAAATCCCAAACCTTGATTATAAAGATTTTGTAAAATATCAGGATGCGCATTGGCTTTAACGGCATAAAAAACAGTATCAATGGCTTTTAGGTTAACTAATGCCTGGGCTTTTTGTGCTTGAGTTTGCAGATCATAAACATAACAAGGCGAGGATTGCTCGGCTAATTTAAGTAAATCTGCACGTTTTGTCTCCCACCACAGCACAGGCTTAGGCTCAGGTGTGCCAAATTCTTCGTGCCAACTTTTAGAAAAATAAAAGCGCTGTGAGCTGTTCTCAATTAAAAGTGTGTGCAGCTGTTGGCATAATTTTTCGGCGTGTGAGGCATCGACAACAAAAGTTAAGTTTAAATCGTTGGACGCCAGCGACATCAAATGAATTTGTTTGGCTTCAAATACCTCAAGTGCCGGCCCAAGCTTAGGTAATACGGTGCGAATGTGGTGCCCCACTAAACTTACCGCACTACAAGGCTCAATCAGCTTGGCACGACCATGTTGATTTAAACAATCAAGCAATGAATTAAGCGCTTTTTTATCTTGTATTTTGGCATTGTTATCAAGTGATACCGTGACATTGAATTCCGATGATGAGAGTAAATCGACCGAAAAGCCGTGTTCTTTGAATGTTAAGAAGATGTCTGCTAAAAAACCTACTTGTTGCCACATACTAAGCGTGTCAATAGAAATTAAAATGATGCTGTGTTTGACTTGAATGGATTTAATTGGGGGAGCATTGTCATCTTTTTCAAAAGAAATACGCGTGCCTGAGTGTTGCGGCATACGCGTGTACTTAACCATCATAGGAATATTGGCTTGGCGTACGGGTGGAATGCAATTAGGATGCAATACTTTTGCCCCCATTGAGGCGATTTCTTGCGCTTCATTATAATGAAGCTGTTTTAGCAGTCGTGCGTGGGGCAATTGATGAGGATTAGCGGTGTAAATACCTGGCACATCAGTCCAGATTTCACAAGCACACGCATCAAGCGCTATGGCCAGAAGTGCCGCTGATGTATCTGAGCCGCCACGGCCTAGTAACACGGTCTCACCCTCGGGTGATTTAACAAAAAAGCCCTGGGTGAGAATAACTTCAGTATTAAGATTAGCGAACGTATCAATCAATGCTTGATTTTTCGTGCTATGACAACAAGCTGCTAAATAATTACTAACCTCATGACCACTGCCAGCCATAGCTGTTGATGTAAGCGCGTCTCGAACATCAAACCAATGACAACGCAGGCCTTTTTCTACCAGAAATTTATGTCCTAATCGTGTGAGCATCAGCTCACCCAAACTTAGAATTTGGGCACGTATTTTAGGTGAAGCTTCTTTTAAAAGGGCGATGCCAGTAAGCCATTGTTCCAAAGCTTGGATTTCATGCGTAATGAGGGTGGCAGATACGGCTAAATCAGCAGCAAGAGCGTGATAAGATTGAATGATATCTTGCAAAAGCTGCCCATGTTGATTAAGTAAAGCCGCATCGCTTGCTTGCTCTAATTTATTAGAAATTTGGCTTAACGCTGAACAAACAATCACCGGCTTTAGCCCAGCTTTTAGATGTTGTTGGGTGATTTCATGGATTTTTTCCCATGTTTCGCACGAAGAAACACTGGTGCCACCAAACTTTACCACAATATATTTCATATGGTTTCCGGACAAAAAAAATTACGGTATCATGGATTTTCTTAAACTCGCAAGATAACAAAAAACAAAATATCATCAAGTTGGCGTTAATAAACAAGTTGAATTGTCTTGATGTTCTGCATAATATCATTCCATTTTTTAAGCACAATAAGGAGAGTTGTAGAGTGAATAATGTATCTAAACCTATGCGTACGTTGGTTAACACGGCAGTTATGGCTTTATTGCCTATCTGTTTTGCGCATGCTGGAAGTTTTTCGTTGTATACCGAAGCAAGCCCTGCCGCTCTAGGCAATTATGGTGCGGGTGTTGCGGCTGAAGCGCAAAACGCTTCTACCAGTTGGTTTAATCCTGCCGGCTTGCCCTTACTTGAAAATACGCAGCTAAATGCAGGCCTAATTGGAGTGTTTCCTACCTCTAAAATCACCGGCACTAGTCGTTTTAGCACGCCACCTTTACCTGATTATGTACAAACATTTGCTAATTTAGAAGGTGCTAAGGATGCCGCTGTTCCTTCATTGCATTATGCTAAATCATTAGGTGATAGTGCTGCTTTTGGTATTAGCTTGGTCGCTCCCTTTGGATTGGCAACCGAATGGTCAACGGTGGGGCCTGTACGGTATGAGGCAACGCAGAGTAAACTATTAACTTCCACCATCTCGCCGGCGATTGGTGGCAAAATCACTTCTAATTTTTTGGTAGGTTTAGGCCTTGATTTACAGTATGCCAAAGTAACATTTAACCGTGTGTTAGGAGCGCCGGTGTTTGCTCAGGCCATTGGTCCTTTTATCGGTAATCCGCCACCCACATTTCTGGATGCTACCTCGGTTAACAAAGGTGACTCAGTCGGTGTTGGGTTTCATGCCGGCGTATTGTTTAAAACAAATGATGATAGAAGTCGCTTAGGCATTAATTATCAGTCGAAAATGAAGCATCGTTTTCATGGACACAGCACCCTAAAAGGGGCGCTAGCCACGCCAGATTTAAATATTTTTAGCCCGGCCTCACTTTTAGCGGCAAATCCAAATGCCCAGTTTCGTACCAATAATTTACGCAGCAATTTAATTGAGTTTCCTGATATTTTAACCATCAGTGGCTACCACGACTTGACGCCATCATTGGCTGTACTAGCATCGGTGGTTTATACCGGCTGGCATACGTTTAAAACCATCGAATTAGATAATGTCGCCGCCTATACCCCAGAATTAGGCCAAGTACCCGTTAATGCCACGGCCACGCAATTTTATCGTGATACCTGGCGCTATGCTTTGGGGGTGAATTATCATTTTAATGAGCGGATGATGGTACGCTTAGGCGGTGGTTATGACCAAACACCTACCAATGATGCCAATCGGGATGTGCGTATTGCTGATGCTGATAGATGGGCGTTATCCATTGGTGCGCATTATCAAGCACGCCCTAATATTGGTGTTGATGTGGGTTATACACATTTATTCTCAGTACGTAATTCAGCTATTAATAAAACCGATGAGGTGGGCAGTGATAGCACGTTTAATGTGCTTGCAACAGCGAAAGGTTCAGCTGATTTAGTGGGCATGCAAGTCAATTGGTTAATGGATGATGTGACACCCCCTACCAAATAACAACAACGCAATACCTGCTTGGTATTTAATCAAGCAGGTCAGATTTATAAATTATGTTGTCACTAATTCTGCCAATGCTTGAACGCCTGCTAAAGTATCATTCAAGCAGGGGATAAGCGTTAATTGTTCACCCCCTAGTGCTTGCCATTGTGTATTGGCTTGCAGGCCGATTTCTTCTAATGTTTCAAGGCAGTCAACCATAAAGGATGGGCAGGCGATGGCTAAGCGTTTGATGCCTTGCTGTCTTAATAAAGGCAGTGTTTTATCCGTATAAGGTTCAATCCAAGGCGTTTTACCCAAACGCGATTGGAATGACATCTGATAATGGGTTGATGGTAAGGCTAAATTTTTAGCAATGGCTTCGGTCGTAGCTTGGCACTGGGCGCGATAACAAGCTTGATTGGCTGGGTTAATGGCAGGGCAACTGTTTGCGCAAATTGTTTTACAGCCGGTTTTTTGCAAGTGGCGCTCAGGTAAACCATGATAGCTAAATAACACAAAATCATGTGAGCCTACAAAGGGGCGGATAAGTTCAGCTTGCGCTTTGATAAAGCTTGGCTGTGCGTAAAAATCACGAATAATACGCAGATTAGGATACACCTCATTTGATTTTAGAATATCTAAGCAAGCCTCGATGGACGACCCAGTCGCAGCTGATGAATATTGTGGGTAAAGCGGTAAAATGGTCAGGTCTTGGCAGTGCGATAATCTGCTAAGTGCTGTTTTTAACGAGGGCGTGCCATAACGCATGCCCAACACCACTTGATAGTCATCGCCTAGGTAGGTTTGTAGTTTTTGCGTTAAGGCTTGCGAGTATTGTAATAAAGGTGAGCCAGATGCCGTCCAAATCGCTTGGTAAGCATGAGTGGTTTTGGGTGTACGAAAAGGTAAAATGATGCCATATAACAGCGTATAGCGCACATAAAAAGGCAAATCAATGACGCGTTTATCTGCTAAAAACTCACGCAGGTAGGTGCGTACAGCCGCTTTGGTTGGCGCGCTAGGCGTGCCTAGGTTAATCAGTAATAATCCTTTAGGCATACAAGATTCTAAGAAAAAAACACCAGTTTACTTGATTATAAAGGCTGCGCAAAGATGCCTGTTGTTAATCAAACCTTAAGAATAAACCATTATACTTATAATTAAATATCACCATGTTGGATTTTTTTATGCCACGAATATATCCAGAATTTAAAATAAACTCTGAGCATGGGTTTTGGCGTCAGCAGGCTTTTTATCAACCTTATTCTGCCCCAACAGACAATTCTCAGGCACGGCGAGGTGTGTTGACATATCACGGTAAAAATCAAAAAGCGCACTCTGCCCCTGGCCATGTCATTGTTTTTGAGAAATCAGACAGACCACTTGGTAAAGGCAGTTTTGGTGTCGTATATGGCGCTGATAGTTATGCGCTTGATTATAAATCGCATACATTAACTTTTAAAGATACTGCCAAAGTGGTTAAAATTTTACAAGTAGGAGAAAATGTAACAGTTGAGGATATAAAATCTGAATATAGATTAGGCAAAAAAGCGCCACATCTTGGCATGAAAAAACCTGTTTTTACCATTGATGGATTGTGCCATATTGTAATGAAACGCTTACCTGGTGAAGAGCTAGAAAAATTAATTAATGATGAAGAACAACTTTCAAGTCTTGAACTTAATCAAAAAATTATTTTAACGTATCGCTTATTACAAGCACTTAAAGCGCAAGTGCATGATATCGGTATGGTGCATCGTGATATCAAGCCTAAAAATATTTTAGTAGCGCTTGAATCTGAAATTACCGTGAATATTATTGATTATGGGTTAGCCAAACCAGCAAATGTTGACGATGATAAGGCTTGTGGGACTCCGGCTTATTCCGCGCCTGAAATGTTTGATGGCTTTTACCACGATAAGCCACATGATGTGTTTTCAATGGCGCGCGTGATTGCGTTATTGTGGATTAATAATAAACAATCTTATAAAGCTTCACCTTGGGCTCGAGACTATGCGCGAGCGGCTGCAAATGAGCTAGAAAATATTCAAAGTGCTGACCTAAGAGAACATCCGGTTATTTTTCAAATATTAAAAGATATGCTGAATGCCAATCCGTTTGAAAGACCAACCATCGAGCAATGCATTCAAAGATTAGAATTAGAAGAGGAATATTCAAAAATATTAGGAATTAGCCTACAAACTACCTCAGCGTTTAGGGATTTGCCAGTACCTAAATCTCCAATATCATCTGAAAAAAGTGATCAATTTAATACAAGGATGCAAGAAAAGCTTCAAGAGCTTGAAAATTACATAAAAAACGCAAATCTAAATAAAAAAGATGTTTTGGTAATGGAAAACTTTATAAAAGCGATGCAAGAATTAACACAAGCTCAAACCTCATCAATACCTGAGAAACAACAGCATTATCAAAATATTTTAAATTTAGAATCCGTTAAGCAATGTGCGCAAAATCACAAATATATAAACTATATGCTAAAAAACATTGCCGCTTTTGTGCTAACACTAGGGGTGGGTTATATAGGCTTTAGCATAGGCGCGCAACTTGCTGGTGGACGAGGAACGTTTTTTCACAATCCTATTCACAAGCAATTAGATGAATTTGCTGAAATGATCAAATCTAAATCCACGAAACCTTCGGGTTCTAGGTAACCATAAAGGCTTAAACTATGGTGAGTAAATTTAAGCCTTATCAATCTTAAGCTGGTTGTTCTTCAGCTTGTGGGATAACATTAACTGCATGTAAACCTCGCTCGCCTTTAACCAACTCATAGTCGACACGTTGTCCAGGCGCTAATGTTTTATATCCCTCGCCATGGATTGCTGAGAAGTGCACAAAGATATCATCGCCACCGCCATTGGGCATAATAAATCCCCAACCTTTGGCATTGTTAAACCACTTTACTTCACCTATTGCCATAATCGTCTCCTTTTTATGTCATTTACAATCATCTGTCAGGCTGATGATTGCATCTTCCTTAAATCATCTCAAAGTGTGGTGATACAAATTATGTGCTTTTACAGCTTGGTGTTAGAGGTAACAAGTTCTAACTGATGTCAATATTTTAGTGTTTAAAATGACATGTTTAGCCAACATAGCGTAAATAAAGCCCTGTAACAATACTTTTTTTATGTTTTTTTATATGAAATTAATTGATTTGAGTAAAATTTTAGCAGCTTCAATTTGAGTAAGGTATTTTTGGTATATACTTTTTATTATCATTTTATAGTTATAAGAAGGAGTGCATATGACGCACAATACGTCGTTATCGAATCATTTTTTGATTGCCATGCCTTCTTTACATAACTCTGGTTTTGAGCATTCATTGATTTATATCTGTGAGCATCACATTGAAGGTGCGGTCGGTTTAATGATTAATCGGCCTTTAAGTATTTCGCTAAATACAGTATTTGAACAGATGAATATCACCCAATTTTCAGCAAAGCGCGCCCATGACCCGGTGCTATTAGGAGGGCCTGTACAAACCGAACGTGGCTTTGTATTACACAGGCCGTCTGGTCAATGGCGTTCAAGTTTATTTTTAGAAGATAGCGTTACGGTAACCACTTCAAATGATATTAT
Organism: Legionella sp.; assembly: GCA_002863045.1. Lineage (GTDB taxonomy): Bacteria > Pseudomonadota > Gammaproteobacteria > Legionellales > Legionellaceae > Legionella_C. The sequence goes on along the minus strand of PKDH01000025.1, from coordinate 4,201 downwards.
ACGGGCGATTTCAATTGATGAAGGTCCCGCTGACAGTGTGGTGACATTAGGCTATAGCAGTTGGCAAAAAAATCAGTTGGAAGAAGAGTTATTAGCAAATAAATGGTTAGTATGCCCTTATCGAGCTGAATTATTGTACGAAGTACCTTTTCATAAACGCTGGGAATATGCTGGTTTAAGTATTGGGGTGAAAATGGGGCAGTTATCAGGTATTGCAGGGCATGCTTGAGGTAATGAATAAAGCATGAGCGTGTATATTGGTTTTGATTTTGGTTTCAAACGTATTGGGGTGGCAGTTGGGCAGCGTATTACCGGTAGCGCAAGTCCACTGGTAACTTTGCCAGCGACTCAAGGCATACCCCAATGGTCACATATCGCTGAGCTTAAACGAAAGTGGCGGCCACAAGGTTGGGTGGTTGGCCTGCCTACATGTATAGATGATAGCCATCTCTATACGACCGATGCAGCGCGCAAGTTTGCCCTACAATTAGAATTGCACATGCAATTACCCGTGTATTTAGTTGATGAGCGCTTATCGACTAAAGAGGCGCGTGCACGCTTGTTTAATGAGGGTGGTTTTAAACGTTTAAAGCACGCCGAAGTAGACAGCATGGCTGCAGTCATTATACTAGAGCAATGGTTAAATGAACGAAAATAACGCAGTATGAATCATTTACTGGATATTAAGCATCTATCTCTCAGCGACATACAAGCCCTTTTAGCGCAAGCCTATGCCTTTAAAAAGGGCGCCACCAAGCGATTTTTATCCATAAAACTGGCCAATCTATTTTATGAAAATAGTACGCGCACGCGCATAAGTTTTGAGCTTGCGGCTTATAATCTTGGTTTGGCAGTGGTCAATGTTGATTTAGCCCGCTCTTCTGAAACCAAGGGCGAAACGATTGAAGATACACTGACCAATTTAGCCGCCATGGGCATCGATATAGGCGTGATTAGACATTCCCAGGCGTATCTGCCACATACACTTGCACAAACCTTAAAAACGATGAGCATCATTAATGCCGGTGATGGTCAGCATGCTCATCCAAGCCAAGCATTATTGGATGTTATGACCATTTTAGAGCATAAAGACCAGCCGAAAAAAATAACGGTTGTGGGGGATTTATTGCATTCACGGGTGGCGCGTTCCTTGCATGATATCTTCGTGTTGATGGATTGGACTGATGTGCATTGGGTCGCGCCATCAGCCTGGCAATTGCCTGATATTTCTTGTGGGCAGATTACCACCTCACTTGATGAAGGATTAACTGATTCTGAGGTCGTTATTTGCCTGCGTGTGCAAAAGGAGCGTTTTTTAGCCGAAGAAGCATTAGATTTAGATGCCTATCAAACTCAATTTAAACTCACCAAAGCTAAATTAAAGCAAGCCAATCCTGCGGCAATTGTGATGCATCCAGGGCCTGTTAATCGCGGTGTTGAACTGGATGTAGAAGTTATGCAAAGTGCCCAGTCGGTGATTTTAAAGCAAGTCACCAACGGCGTATGGATGCGCATGGCCATTCTTAATCGTTGTATCGAAATACTTGCTTAATGTTTAATCTTGAGGTCACCAAGTTCAGGCATCTCTGCAAGGGATACTTTGACTGCTTGTGCAAGCGGGGTAACTTGCAATTGATTATCAAGAGCTTGAGCTAATTTATCCACCGATAAACGTTTGGATTGGGTTAAAAATTCGCGCATCATCGGACTTGCCTGGGCAAGCGCTTCTGCCAAGCTTATAAAATTAGGCGGTGCAAGCCCAAGTTGGGTTCTGACCATTAATTGCAAGGCATACATTTTTTGTGGCATGCCATCTGCGAGATTAAAAATACCATTGATATGGGAATTAGTGCCTATTATCGCGGCAATACGAGCTAAATCTTGCACATAAATTAAATTACTAAAAGGTGCTTCTTGGGGGTTGACCACCGCTTGCTGCTGTTTAATTGCTGTAATTGGCAGTCGATGGGCGCCATAGATACCGGCAACACGTAAAATCGCACAAGGAATAGCATGTTTTTGGCTAAACATATGACATTGATGTTCGGCATCTAGGCGTCGATGCTGTCTATCAGTTTGGATATAGCAAGAAGACTGCTCATCAACCCATTGACCATTATGGTGACCATATACGCTACTCGCGCCGAAATAAACAAGTTTTCTAAGCCGCGGCTTGCAGTGTGCTAAAAAAGCACTAAGTGTAGTATCTTTTTGGCCGGTTGGGGGTGGCGGAATAAGATAATAAACAATGGCATCACTTAAATCACAAGGCAGCGTTTGAGTAATATCCGCCGATAGATAAGTAAACCGAGGTTGTTGAAGAGCAAACGTTGGGCATCTAGCAATTGCAGTCACGCTTTGTTGTTGGGTTAGAAGTGCATCAGCAAGATAACGACCGCAATACCCATAACCGATAATAATATGCTGCATAGTGTGTGATGAAAAAAGTGAGAAAACGCATGTAACTACACTTAAGGATGCTAAGTCAATTTTTCTTAATCGTGCAGTTATTTAAATTTTAAGTCGTTATGCGACATAAAGATTTAAATTCACATGATTGACACAATGTGCTTTGCGTAGGTTCTGGTCGACATACGCCAGCTTTAAATTCATGTGCAAGCTTGGTCAGTGATTGTTGCCATGTATCGCGTAAATTAGCCCAATTTTCATCTTTTTTGATAGAGGTAATATCGGTATCGATATTACCATGGTTACACAAACCTTTAGGGGTAAAACTACCGGCATTAAGTTCCGCAAATAACAGTGTTTCAATACGATTATCTAGCAGTGCATAAAGTAATAATTGCGGTTCTTTAGGGCGTATTTCACGCCAGGGCATGGTGGTTGGCAGGGTAGATTTATAATCGATGATTAAATATTTGCCTGTGGTTAGGCACATATCAAGCCTGTCTAGACGCACATTGAGTTGCAATGCACCTACATCAATAACACTTTGTGCTTCAAGCGCTTTTATTTTAAAAGGTGGGCGGGTTTTCTCCCAGATAATGGCGGCATGCATTAAGCGTGATAAACGGGCTGCTTCTACTTCATATAAGGTATCTGTCAGAATTTTTTGAGCTTTAAAAGGCGCTAAAACACGTTCAATAATTTGGGTAATTAATGCCGTAATTGCTGAGGCGGATAAGGCGTTTAAAGCGGCTTGATTAGGTAGTGTACGCCAAATCAGTTCCATCGCTTTATGCATTAATTGACCTCTTTTGGCAAAACTTAAACCATCTATGGGTGGCTTGGGTTTACTAAGATGCAGTCTGTGCGCGGCAAAAGCTTTAAACGGACACATGGCTTGATTGGCAAGTAAACGTGTGCCACCTTTTGTGGTTTTTTGGTCAGCTAATGGATACTGATATGTTTCTTGATAAGTTTCAAGCGCGGGTTGCAGCGACTTATGGCCTGGTTTGGGTATGAAGTTAGGTAAATTGCGAATAAGTGGACTGGGTAAATTAAGTTTTTCAGCGGTTAATTTGGCGTAACTAAAAACACATTGCTGATTAAAAGACGCAAAACGTTTGAGCATGTTTTGAGCCTGGATAAGTTCTTGTTCGATAAGTGCATAGGGCATGCCATATTTTTTTTGTAGGGAAAAGGGGATAAAGGTCAGCGGCTTTAATTTACGTGGAACATTATCATCCGTCATGTTCATCACCCACATGGCCTGACCAAACCCATTATTTGCTTCAGATAAACTCATAATTTGAATGGGTGTTTGCAGCGTTTGTGGTTGGAAAAGGGTGGTTTGAATTAAGCTTTCAAGGGTGGCAATGGCTTCTTTAAAAGAGAGTTTCGATGTCAGAAAATGCAGTGATTGAAACTCATTAAAAACGGTTTGTAGACGTTGATAAATTTGATATTGCACTGAAGAAAAAGCCTGCTCGCCTGGAAAGCCTAGTTGCTTTAAGCGTTCTAAGAAGCAGGTCACCCATTCATTGATAGACGCATACGCAGGATAAGCGGTGATATTTTGTAAAACTTCTGCTAAAAGTGGTGCATTCATTGTTAATTCTTGTATGAGATGCACAAATGAAATAAACGGTGATTCCATCAAAGCATGATGTTGTAAGAATTCTGCACGCGCTAAAAACTCAACATCAGCATGCTTTATATAAGGTGAGCTTACTAATAAGTTCACTTTATGATGTGAAAGAGTGTGTTTTGATAATTTTAAATAATGCAGCGCGTGCGC
>PKDH01000002.1 GCA_002863045.1 Legionella sp. | reverse complement strand
AAATTCTTGGATTATAGCCTCAACCTCTAGGTCTTTTAGCGCATCTAATGCGTTATCCAACTCAAGGAGCTGCAGCCGCTCATTATACATATCTTGTAAATTTGTAGATTGTAAAACAGCTGGTAAATGAACTTCATCCTCTTTAAGTACCTCTAGTGCTTGCTCTATATCGTCCTTCTCACCTTGGCCGCTAATATTCGCAATCTTGTTCCACACTTTTAAACGCGCTTTCATAGTATCTAAGCGTGTGCTTAAGCTTCCTAATAACGCTTTATTTTCAGGATGGCTGTTATCATCTACTGCAGGCAAAACAATCTCTCTTATAGCTTCAGCAATCGTTTCAATTGATTGTTCTTCTTGAATCGATGTGAGTTGCTCTTGTTGTGCTTGGAGTGCTTGGTAGCAAGTTAGATAGTTATTTATTAAGTAGAATTGCGCTTTTACTTTTTCATAGAGCTTTTGGTTAATATCCATAGCATTTTCAGGTAAATCGTTCTCAATTTGTTTGAATTGTTCGACTATAGCCTCAATCTCTAAGTCTTTAAGCGCATCTAATGCGTTATCCAATTCAATGAGCTTTAGCCGCTCATTATACATAGCTTGTAAATTTTCAGATTTTAAAACAGCTGGTAAATGAACTTCATCCTCTTTAAGTACCTCTAGTGCTTGCTCTATATCGTCCTTCTTATCTTGATCGCTTATAGTCGCAATCTTGTTCCACACTTTTAAACGCGCTTCGATAGTATCTAAGCGTGTGCTTAAGCTTTCAAATAACGCTTGATTTTCAGGATGGCTGTTATCTATCGCAGACAAGTCAATATTAGCTATCTCTGTAACTATTTCTTGAAGGGATTTTTTTTGGAGAGCATATAATGTTTGTTGAGTTTTTTCTAACTGCTCTTGTACTAAAAGCTGTCGGCAAGCGTTTTGTATGTTTTTTAATGTTTCCTGGTGCTCTGCTAGCTGCTGATTTAATTCTTCTATTTTTTTATTCAGTAATTCCTTTAATTTTTTTACAAAATTTTGACGTGCTGGCATATCTTTTGTAAAAAATTTCTTTGCTTCAACTTTTGCATTTTCATACAATTTTTTTAAATTTTCATCATTTAGCATTAAAACTTTATTTATAAGTTTTTCATCATCAAGAAATTTGGTCGACACATCATTATTAAGCACATTTTTTTCGATATGCCCTCGAATTGATTGCCACTTTAATAACTCTTTCTCTAAATCAGCTTTCTCCTGATTAATAGTTTGTATCTTTTTTGCATTAGCTTCTATTACTTGAGCTGAATCAGACTGCTCCGGTTCTTCAGATATTGGCTCTTCTACTTTTACAATCAATGAGTCATCGCTGGATTGTTGCTCCTCAGGCTCTGCTTTACTTACTTGAATTTCTTCGCTTGCTGGATTTTCGACAGAAACATCTGGTTGCTCAACTGTGGATGACTGAGTGTGTTTTGTTGATTCCGCGGATAATACCTGTGAGTGTTCTTCACTCGATGAGGTGTCGCTTGATTCTAAAAATATTTCCTCTTTATCGGAAAGATTTTGTTCCGGTTCAATAACGTTTACTTCTTCGCTTGTTTCATCTTTGGTTTCTTTGACAACAGTTTGTATTTGTATCGCATTACCTTTTATTATTTTTTCTAACTCAGACCGCTCTGATTCTTGTTGCAACTCTTCTTTTACACTCAATGAGTCGCTACTCGATTGTTGCTTCTCAGGCTCTGCTTCGCTTGATTGTTCGGCGTGCTCGCTAGGAAACAGTATAAATTCTTGTTTAGAAATATCTACTGTCGTCGTTAATGTAGCTTGAGTAGGCGATAGAGCTACTGCTTGTGAATTATCATCAATTTTCTTAGCAAGCTCATCAACGAAGCGTTTATAAATTTCTTCAATATCAATTTTTTCATTATTTCTAAAATAAATAAATTGCGACGCATTTACATCTACTTGCGTTATATTTAAGCTTTCTGATACAAAAATATTTGGATTTAGAAAAGGAACTAGCTCAGTTAATGAAAATTTTTTAAAATTTATAAGAATCAGTATCAGGTCTGGTAAAGCTTTTTTTAATACTGTATTTTGATTAATTTTGTATAACATATAATCAATTTCATGCTCATCGCCTAATGATTCTAAAAATAGTTCGATAAGCGTGTTTTTTTTTATTGTGTCTATAATCATAGATTTAATTTGACTTATACCATCTTCTATAGAAACTCCAGAAAGAGGTATGACAGCTTTACTTGCTATACTAAGTGCGTTTTTTAGATCTGTTGCTGTAAGAAATATATTGGCAAACTTTTTAAGGGTAACAATACCTAACTCTAAATTTTTTCCTTCATCAAGCGAAGGTAAAACCTTCTCATGTAAAACTTGTAAGATTTTTTTACCTTGCTCAATATCTTCCATAGTTTTCTGTTCATTTTCATCCTTAAAATTTTCAATGTTCTTTTTTTGAAAAGAATTAATACCTGTTATCAACGCTAATATTAACGTATGTAATGGGCTTGCTTCATATGTTATACCTGCATAAGGGTTTTCTTCTGTTGTAACAACAGATTTAACAGCTGCTTTGGCACTATCCCATAATCCCATAATTTCAACTCCTGATAAATCTAAATAATTGAGTAGTTATTAACTACTATACAGATCGAACCTTATGGAAAAATTAACAAAACAAGATTTATTTAAAACAAGTTGATTTATTTTTAACGAATAAAATAAATTATAAGCGAATGATTGGCAGATAAATGATAAATGGGTATAATAAGCGCTTGTTGGGCCTATAGCTCAGTTGGTTAGAGCAGCGGACTCATAATCCGTTGGTCCTAGGTTCAAGTCCTAGTGGGCCCACCAATAAAATCAAGCACTTACGGTGCTTTTTAAAAAACTCGAAAATTTGATGTAGACGCAATGTAGACAGATTATTTGATCATATAATATCGAATGTATGCTGGCTATTAGATCCAAATACTCTTTGATGCATTTTAAATAAATATTGATCGGTCATACCACTAATGTAATCAGCAATAATTCTCCTATAGTCTTCACTATCATGATCAAATTTTTTAATTTTTTCATATTGAGCCACAGGAAGTAAATCAGGATTAATTAATAATGCATCAAACAACTGCATAATCACAACCATGCCTCCATGTATAATCGATTTTACATGTTGAGTATCAATCAGTTTCTTCCGCACTATTCTTTTTAATTCATTAATGAAATCTTCTAAAAGTGGACTATCAAATTTCACATAGTATTTTAATATTGGATCTGTAAAGTTAGTTCTAATAAAAATATTAGTCTCTATGATAGCTTTATGAACTAATGTACTTATAATTTCTTTTCTTTTATCCAGATTCTTAGAAAGAAGTTGGCTAGAATAGTGTTTCCACTGCGATTCAGGTATAAATTTTTGGCTAGAAAAAAATTCATCTAAATCTTCTTTATTAATTCGATTAAAAAATATCGCATCTTCTAAATCATGTATACTATATGAAATATCATCTGCTATATCCATAATACTGCAGTCAAATGTTTTATACCTTGATTGGCTATGATTTTTGTCGATTATAATTTTTGACTGAAATCTTTCCTTATCCTTTTCAGAAAAATATCCTAAAAGTTGAGTAACAATATCTTCATCCATATCATAGTAACATTTAGGAGGAGCCCAACCTTCTCGGTTTATCAAATATTTAGAACCTTGTATGTGATCAGCAGCTCTTCGATTGTAATCAGGAGGATAAGTCTCTATATTGACAACTTCTCCATGCTTTACTGGATACTTTAAAATTCCTAACAATGTTCTATACGTTAATTTCAGTGGGGACACCTTTGTTATTAATCTCAGCGTCTGAGCATTTCCTTCAAATCCACCATATTTATGCATTTTATAATTTAAGGCATATTCACCACCATGACCTAAAGGAGGATGTCCAATGTCATGAAGCAATCCAATAGTAAAAAGTAAACTTTCTATGTCATTATTATCTTGTTGCTCAAAAAAAGATCTTATTGATTCGTCATTAGAATTTTTATGTCTATTTCGAATGTTACAATAGACGCTCTTGGCTATAGACGCTACTTCAATTGAATGTGTTAATCGATTTCTATGAAAATCTGATTCAGTTCCACTCACTACTTGAATTTTTCCTTGAAGTCGTCTAAATGCGTACGAGTGCACTACTTTACATCTATCTTTTTCATATTCAGATCGATGATCCAGTTCCTTTTTTCGGCTCGGGTCAATCCTTTTAGTATACCAATCTTTATCTTCCATAATTTAATCCAAGCTTAAATTACTTTGCATAATTATAGTACAATTTATTATTGAATTATTTCGATCCCTATATTTCATTGAGCTATAGGAACATCAAAAAATATTTATATTTACTTTTTTGCGTCACTGCATTCTGTGCAGTGACGCAAAAAACCCACCTTAATTTTCTCCTGTAAAATCAAAATGTTCAGCACCAATGTTTAGGAGCGCTCAGCGCGTTTGAACAAAAAAAGAACTGAATTGCTAATTTTTCTATAAAAATAACGAATGCCATTACAAAGTTATCAAAAACCACAGGGACAAATGGGACTATTGGGGCAACCGCGTCATTGCTGGTCTAAAGGCATCCCCTACCTTAAAATTCAAGATGGGGCATATGGGACATATTTGATGATAAAATCCATACGCTCAAAGCAGCTTATCAATATTAGGGATAGGATTATAAGTAAAGCCTTTGATTTCATTTGTGGCGTTACTTTTCTTCACGGAATGATTCTTAACCAGTTTTTTGTGTCGATGCTCAACGTTATCCTTTTGCGAATACCCAGACTTTTGACCGTTAAGATATTCCAATACATAAAGCCGGAACGTATTGTAACTTGCGGTGAAGCCTCCCTCATCCCTGAGCGTTTCCCATATAGCAGTCATAGGCCAGCCTTTTTCCAAAGCCTCGGATATGTCATCTTTTAAAGCTAAAAATTCAACTTTATTTTTTCTTGTTGGCGTTTTTCGCTGATTTTGATCAGCAGCCATCATACTTTCTATTAAGGAATTTTTCATAATCTGTTCTCCATACTGCTTATCCAATCCGTTGAGATGTTATGTTTATTTCTAATTACTCGCCTAACGGCTACGTCCTGCGGCTTGTCCGCAGGATCCATATGATCTGTTCAAGATCTCTGGACCCCGCGGACAAAGCCGCGGGGCGTAGGGAGAGGTATGTATGTTTATTTCTATTTATTTTCGACCTTTTATGTACCTAGCTACGCCCTTTTTGGTAACTTTCGGTAATTTATTATTTATTTCTGTTTATTCATGATTATTTTCGTTATTAATCGCTCTCTAACGAACAATTACGAATAATTACCAAAAGACGGTTCCAAAATAAATTTCAAAATACAGGGCAAGATAGGTGAAGTTAGCTAACCAGCAAGCTGGCATTCATACTTCACGAGTCTTATTCGCACCTTCGGTGCTCAACGTAAAAACCGATGGTATAGGCAATTTTATTCACCTCCCCAGATTTTGCTGGTAAAAACATATAACCTTGGCGTCCCTACCCCTTTGATTCTTGGCTTGTGTGAAGCTTTGCCATCAGAGGCCGGTTTAAGCCAGCCGGCTTGTAGTAAAATTCTTGTGACAGAGCGTTGATCAAAGCCTTTGCACAGTTCATTTTTGTACGTCTCGGTTAACACCATATAGATTCTAAACCCTTCGCTATCTGTATGGTAAAATCCTGCCCGGTTGAGAATTTTGTCATTGTTAGGTGAGTTGGCGTTATCAAATCGGCTGGCACCATGAGATTCAAAAAATGCGCGTACTTGCGCCATAATGGCGCGATCTTCGCGATGGCCATCTACCCCAAAAGCATCCTGCCATGCCATGAAACAAGTCTTGGCAGCATGAAAAGATTCACCTTTTTGCCATCCTGTCAGGCCAAATTGACTGGCCAGTTCGCCGGCTGCTGCAACTAATGCAAAGCGTCTGGCAACACGGATAATCTGCCCTGTTGCACCGGGATGAATGACTGCATCAACAAAGGTTTGAATAGTGTCGGTAACAAATTTAGCAACTCTTTCTCGGTGGGTAACAACTTGATTGAGCCACTCTATACCAATCGCACCATAGTATTGGCGGGTATTTTGCTTAAGCGATAAAGCCATACTGGCAGGACTTAGTTGATCGTGAATTGTTTCAAACAATCCCATATTACAGCCAGCATCCGCTTCAATATCAGCAAGACGAATTTCTTGACCTGCGTTGCAGCGCTGTCCCGATTTAGCCATAAGTGCCGTTAAAGATTCTTCGCCAGCAGAGAGGAAAAACAATGACCATTGCGAGGATTTTCTCACAGTTCCAGTACGTGAAGCGCGAGTTTTTCCTTGACCATTGGCCAGTAAATATGCAACCTCCCCTGCTTCTCTGGGATCTAATTGGCTGAGTTCGTCAAGGATAAGCAATCCATCATTATGCATTGCTGCTAGCCCCTCAAGACCATTCGTAGTACTTCGCCATAAACGACAATAAAACTGCGGATTACCCCAAACAGAAGCTGCAACTTTTAATGCTGTACTTTTGCCAGATGACGATGCGCCCCTGAAATGAAACCCGCCAGAGTCTTCACCAACAAGCTTTGCTAGTGTTGGCGCTAATGCGGTTGAAATGGCAAACACTAATCTTGAATTACCTGATGCAAGACGACCTACTGAGTCTCGCCATTCTTCAACACTGCCCTTAGAAGATAAAGCAGGTTCTATAGAATTGGTATTCTGGAATACAATCTTCTCTGTTGTTTGACCGATACACTGGCCTGCGGTGACAAATATATCCCCGTGCCAACCTAATTTATCAACACACCGTGCTCGTGCTTCGACAGGAAAAACCTGCAAATAAGAAGTAATTAAATCGCGCGCTGCTCTATTAGGTGAGATACTTAAACCAAGTCTTGCCAGCTCTCGCCTTACATCGGAGGAATCACCTTGCAACAAAGACAATGGCATCGCCCACTGATGGGTTATGCAATCATCATCCTGCCATTCCAGCAAGCGACCCCATTCACCACTCTGCGCATCTCGGGTTTTAGCAACGACATACAGTGGCGAGCATATCCATCGAGGTGGCAATGGATTACCATCCTTATCGATTCCGATAAAGGTTAATCCTTCATCCGTTAAGCGAAACCGACCACCTGCATAATCGCAGAAAACTGGTCGCTGTTTTGGTTTATTGGGTAATTCAATAACATAATTTTGTGACATGCATTATTCTCCAAACAACATTTAATGCAGCGAAATGAAGTTAAATCATTCCAGCCAATCAAAAGAATAAAAAGATTAGGCGCTCTTAACCGTCTGTGACTGACCTTCGTCACTGGTTGAGTGATAAACTTTTTGTTGTTGGAGAAAATCCAGCACATCGCTTTTTCGGTATAAAACCTTACGCCCTATCTTCAAATAAGGAACACTACCACCCGACCAACGGTTACGTTCAAGTAACTGGGTGGAGCAGCTTAATACCGCAGCAATCGTTTGTTGATTAAAAAGCGCAGAATGTGGTGCTGATTCAAATTCGTTTAATAGATGTAAACGGGATGGTTTTTTTGAAGACATAGGGACTCCGCAAGTGATTATTCATTCAGCATAATGCCGACCTGCACCGTCCTTGGAGATGAATTCAAATGCCTATCCGACTAAACTTGGACAAGTAATTGATATTCACTAGCCTTTTGGCTATGAGAGCTTCAACTTCAATCTTGGGAAAAGTATCGCGTATTCCCTCAAAGAATGTCAAGCATAAAAGTTCAAAATAAAAGATGTGTTATCGAAGGATATTGATTGATATTAAAAATGAAATATACATATAACATATCATAAATTCGCAATTCGCGAATTACCCATAACTTTTGGAATTATTACTTAAGTGCAGTGATTATCTGTGTCCCATACGTCCCAAGGTTGCAAAACAAGGTGGGGACGTTTTTAACTCAGTAATAACATGGCTGCCCCACTTGTCCCCTTGGTCCCAAGCATTTTTAACATATCTACAAATCTAGCCTTTACTGAATTTAATTCCTTTTTAGACGGACTTATAATTCATCTATATCTCGAATTAGATTGATGATTAACTGAATCATAATATCCTTCTGTGAAGGATCGCTTTGTGCAACAAGTAATGCAATAGCAACCAAAGCATTATCATTTATTTTAACTTCGCCATTGCACTTTAAATGATATTTATTAAGCTGTAGAAACCAGATGAACATGAATGCCCCAATCCGTTTATTACCATCTGAAAAGGGATGGTTCTTAATGATGAAATACAATAAATGAGCTGCTTGTTCCTCGATACTGGGATACAAATATTCCCCACCAAAGCTTTGGACAATATTTCCTAAAATTCCCTCAAAGCTATTATCTTTGAGTCTTCCAAATAACTCGGTAGCTTGTTGCTCTTCTATTAGCTTTTTCTTTAACTCCTCTATCGCTTTTATTGCAGTTGGATACTCAATGACATACGTCACATTTGTATTCAATTTGTCTTTTGGAAAATTACCTGTATCGTATTGATTTAATAAAATAAAGGCATGTGTGTAATTGGTTAATACAGACAAAAGGCCACTAGCTTCTACTTCCTTTAAAGAGTTAGTTTGCACTTCTTGAAAAAGCCGCAAAGTTTTTTCTAATTCTTTTATTTGCTGGGTTTGTTTCTGCAAACGATTTCTATCAAGCGTGTAACCATGAATTAAATACTCTTTAAGAACGTTAGTTGCCCAGACTCGAAATTGGGTAGCCTGTTTAGAATTCACTCTATAACCCACCGCTATGATTGCATCGAGGTTATAAAATTTTGTTTTATATCGCTTACCATCTTCGGCAGTACGTTCCAAAATGGAACATACTGAATTTTCATCTAATTCATGACTTTCAAAAATATTTTTAAGATGCTTTGTTATCGCAGGTCTCTGCGTACCAAATAGCTCACCGAGCTGATTCTGAGTTAGCCATACAGATTCATTTTGTAATACTACCTCTGTTATTGGAGTACCATTTTCAGTTTGATAAATTAAGATTGAATTGCTCATGATGCTCCATCATAGCTCTATGTTTTTTTTGATAAAATTTGAAACTTCTTGCATCGGTTTACGCAACCGCTCAACATCTTTCATAATATAGCCTGCTGTAACGTCATTATTCATTTTATGATTAAGAAGCCGCTTTAAAGCATACGCCGGCAAATCTAGACTATCTGCAATAGTAGCAAAGGTACGTCTCAAGTCATGTAAGGTAAATTGTACACCAGATAACTCTGCCACCCTATTGACTGCCTTTTTAGTCTCATAGATATAACCTGTTTTGCTATCAGCTGGAAATACAAATTCACTCGTTTTGTTTCTGCTTCTTCTCTCCATGAGGTCAAAAACAAAATCAGACATAGGCAAAGTATGGATTTCGTGATTTTTGGTATCTTGTAATGTAATGGTTTTAGATTTGAAATCAACGTCAGTCCATTTTAACGAGGCTGCCTCCATTTTTCTCATGCCAGTGAAAAGGAGTAATAAAAAGTAATCATGCCACAATAAGGCATTTCGATATTTATCGGTCTCCACCAATATAATGACTGCTTTATACCAGTCCGCTAATTGATGCGGTTTGATAACCGTTTGTTTTCGATCAACCCGATACCATGCCCGTGTATGCGATAAGTATTTGACTGGGTTAATCGTGATAATCGGATGGCCGTTGCCGTCTTGATATTCATACATGGCGTAATTAAAAATCGCTCTTAATACTCTCATGGCATTATTAGCACGCGCTTTACTGTTTGTCTGACCATGCTTGGTGTGTCGTTTGGCGATCACCTCTCGGCTAATATTCACCAGTGGCTTATCAAGCCAATCAGGTACGACTTCATGCAACACACATTGATAATCTTTTAAAGTACGTGGCTTTAAATCTTTTCTTGCTTTGAGGTAATCATTCAACACTTGCTGTAAGGTCATGGCATGAACTTTTTTGGTTTTCTTCTCTGCAACGGGGTCATCCCCTCTGGCGACACTACCCAAAAGGCTTTTGGCTTGCTTTCTGGCTTCTTCAACCGTCAAGTTGCCATATTTACCTAAAGTCACCCTTTTGACCTTGCCATTGATTCTAGTTTCAACGATAAAGCTTTTGACGCCACCTGAGGTAATTCTTAAAGCAAAACCTTTTAAGTCATTATCACGATAAAATGTTTGGGTTTTTCCGGGAACATATTCAAGTTTATCAACGATGGTTTTGGTTAATTTTATACCCTTTTCAGATTCAGCCATATTTTACCCCTAAAATCTCATGTAGACGCCATGTAGACACATTATTTAAAACTAAATAAATCTCAATATGGCAAATTATGGCTTATAATCGTTGATTTCAAAAGGTTTTTGAAAGAATTTAAAATTTGATAAAAGTGCTTAAAACCCCTATTTTTCAGACTCATAATCCGTTGGTCCTAGGTTCAAGTCCTAGTGGGCCCACCAATAAAATCAAGCACTTACGAAACTGCTCCTTGAAAAACACAGCCTTGTGGGGCACTTAGAAATAACAAATTACAATGAATTCCGCTCATACTGGTTTTAGAGAAAATTATTTTTGCTAGACTAAAAGAAACCATCAGAGTTATTCACGAGGCAAAAATGAAAGCAATAATGAGCAGTACGCTACGTGAAATTATTCGTGATCGTAAAAAAAACGAAGAGTTACGAAAAGGCGTATCAAAATTACATAGCAATATGAGTAATTCAGATAAAACACTAGTTAAGATTGGTGGCAAGAATTATGAAATTGAATTTGTTAGCCAAGTCGTAAAGGAATAAGCATTGGCTAATAAATGAATTTAGCGTTTTAAACTCTTTTAATTTTTCTTTTTATATTGCCTGGGTTATTTTTTCCCTCGCCTTCTATAACACTGATAATAAACCCCTAAATTATATTTCGCTCACCCATAAAGCTGCTGTTAGTTTTTTTATAACTTTTTTATCGCATTTATTTGGGCTGTTTATATTAGTCTAATGTCTTAAATATCAAATTAATTATACAGATTTCTTCGCTCTGATTTCAGGGGCGCAAAACTCATTATATACCTCCGCAATAGAATCAATTGATTATAATGAGTTAATCCACGTAATCATGTATTTGCTTTTCGTCTATATTTTTGCATTTTCAATTGGAAAACTCGTAAGATGGGGCATTAGAAAACTCAAACTAGATAAACGATTTGATATTCTTAGATTGGATAGCCCTTGGTACTACCTTTTCACAGGTTATGATTGGGAAGAAGGCCAACCGGATGGAGTAATGATTTCTGCCTGTATGGATTTTGGTGGTCAAGCTTATCTATATCAAGGCTACTTAGAACGCTTTTTCTTAGATGAAGAATCGCGAAGCCATTCAATTGCTCCCTGTTTTGCCCCTCCACCATCTAACAAAATAATTACGTGAGGTTCGAGCATTTTTTCCGAACAATTCAAAAACAAATACGGAAGCTTTTCATCCACACTGCCAGAAACTTGCTGCCACTTACATTCAATTCGCGTGTGCAAGCTGTAGGTTTGTGACATTAAAACAAACTCTGTAGCGCTAGCATGTTTATAAAGCCCTTCGTATGGAACGTTTTTTAATAGCAGCTCTTCTCCATAGCTGGTTGGATTTAATTTCCAGTCTTTATATCGAACAACAGAAAATCCTTTTATAACAAGCAATGCTGCCTCATGCTTGAATTCTGATGTAAATATTCTCTTTGTATTGTTTATTTAAAAACCACCTTTTAATTTAGCGAGATAGTATATCTCTACTTAGATGGCCAAAAAAATTATACCACTACTGCTCGTGGCACACCGTTGTGCCAACAGTTACCTTTTCGACTCATGCTGCCAATTAGACGATATTCTTTGAGAATATTTTGATATTTGATGGCGCAAGACTTACTGCCTCTTGTTTGAATTCTTTACGGTACTTCCTTAAAGCTCTTACCATTACTTTCACCTCTTTGTTAGCTCATAAATCTTAACAAATTAGTGTCCGTTTTTTCGCGGTAAGATTACTATTAGTTTCTCGTAAAATGCGGACGATTTGTTCTTCTGAATAGCGTTTCTTTTTCATACTAATCCCTCAGGTTCAGGGAACATTATCTCTAAATTAGTTTGGTATGAAAATCACGGGGCAGGTCAACGGCTTATCTGTTTCGGTCTCTTGTTGAACTTCTCCTACAGATAGAATTTGTCTGATTTCAGCAATTCTACCTTGATAGCGTCGGTATGTTTTAGGACCAGCAGAGTTTCGAACCAGCATCCACGCGTCTTTATTTGAATGCAGTTTTTGGCCTTCATCTGCTTTATAATCCATAAAGAATTGATTATATTGGCATGAGTCATGAGCCACGGTGGTTAACCGACCACTTTGTTTATCACGCATAAATTGGTTATGCATTTCAATGGCCTCACCGTAAGTGAATACCTCACCATCGGCTAGACGCTGTTTAATTTGCTTTTGAACCAAAGCACTAAAGCCGGTGAAACCAGGAAGGTGTCTTTCGAAGAAAGCACGTGTTTTTGAGTCGCTTTTGTAATTTACCACTCTTTTATCAAGTCTTAAGCCGCCTTGACTATCGGGAATGGAAGAGCGCGGTACTGGTTTAACGACAATTTTTTGACCTGTGCGCAGATAAATCTCAATTCTTTTGTTCAGATCTTCCTTCAAACCAGTGGTTGAAATGCCTTTATCGTGGCAAAAATCCATCAGTTCTTGTTTGTCATAATAGTGCTGTCTGAATACATCTGCTTGGAGGGCTGGCGTTAGTGGTGGCGTTGGCTCACCAAAGCCATTATCTCTGATGTAGGCAAGGACTGCCGAATTAGTCACTTCTTTTTTTGTTCTTTTCACTACGACTGTTCCATCAGGATTATCAGTTAAAACTCTTTTCATTTTTTCTTCCAAAAAATAGGGACGATGCGTGGAAAAGCTGCGCTAAGGGACTGGGGAAAAAAAATGTATTTGTGTGGAGTACCATGCTCCTTCCCAAGAAGGTGCAGCAATCGCTGAACACACGAAAATTCCAGTCAGTGGTTGGCAAACTCGTCTAAGCATTTGATCTTAAACCATATTAAACAAAGATAATCCATTAAACCTCGCAATTCACTCCAAAAAAGCTCATTATTATCAAAATAAAAACAACAAATCAACTAATAAACCTACTGAAACAGGGCAAGAGCATCAAAGTTCAAAATCCCAGCACTTTTTTCTGTATTCATCATAAAGAGCTGATTTTCTTCTTTTTGGAGGCAAAGAAAAATTTGAATCGGTTTCTTTTTTTATCAAATTCAAGGTGAGGTGTTGCATAACGCTCATATTTTCTGCAGCCATATTTCGTCTAATTCTTGAATCGTTTTCCTTGAAGGTAACATCCATCACCCGATGTAACGCATTTTCTACTTGCCAATGGGAACGAATGGCATAACCAATTTTAGAAACCTCGGCTTGAAGGGAGCTGATCTAATAACGAGTCTCTTGCGTTTTTATATAATTAATTTCACGGGTAGAGACAACACAAGCCAGCGTTTTTTCGCGGTAAGATTAGTTTCGTTTTATTTTATTGCTTTTCAGGGTTTTTCTAACCACACTGTTGATAGTGCAGGTATAAAATTTAATAAAATAGTGAACTATGTGCACGAGAGCATTATACGTAAGCGACGATAATTTAGTTATAACCGGCCGTAATATGGATTGGAAAGAAGATATGGCAACAAACCTATATCTCTTTCCCGCTGGAATCAAACACAGGTTCTGCAGGAAAACATTCTGTCCAATGGATCTCTAAATACGGAAGTGTTGTAGCTGCCGGTTATGATGCTGGTAGTACTGATGGAATGAACGAAAAAGGATTGGTTGCTAATCTTTTTTATCTTGTAGAGTCAAGCTACCCTTTACCATCTTCTTTAACCCCTAGTTTGTCTATTTCAATGTGGTTGCAGTACGTTCTTGACAACTTTTCGACCGTTAAAAGTGCTGTAGCTGAACTAAGGAAAGAAAAATTTAGTATTGTGCCAGTTATATTACCTAATGGCGACTCATCTCCCCTCCATTTATCGATTTCCGATTCTTCTGGAGACTCAGCGGTCTTTGAATACATTGATGGTCAACTTTGTATTCACCATGGTAAGCAATATAGGGTTATGACAAACTCACCAACCTATGAACAACAAATCATTTAAAATGAATATTGGAAACAAATTGGGGGGCTAACTTTTTGCCAGGCACAAATCGAGCTTCCGACCGTTTTGTCAGAAATTCTTTTTTATTGGATGCAATACCCAAAAAAGTTGCACCACAATATATAAAGGGAATACCTCAACAGTCATTTACATATCAAGCAGTTGCTGAAGTTTTAAGTCTTATGCGTGCTGTAAGTGTTGCCTTAGGTATCACAACACCTGAACAACCTAATATTTCTTCTACTATATGGCGAACTGTATCTGATCAAAATAACCTTGTTTATTACTTTGATTCGGCAACAAGACTCAATGCTTTTTGGGTTAATTTTACTCACCTTGATTTTACTCCTAATGCGGCGATAAATAAATTATCTCTGAGCAATGGTGAAGTTTATGCTGGTGAAGTGTCCGATAATTTTTAAAGAAGCGAGTCATTTGTGTTTTTATTTACTTGATTAAATTTCGTCAACTTAATTTTTAGATTACAATCGTTCACAAGCTCATTAATCAATAAAAGTTGCAGGCGATACTTTAAATCGCTCAGAAAGCTTTCTTATGTGTGTAATATTTAATTGACGCTTACCGTTTAAAATCTCAGAAACAACTCCTTGACTGCCGATTTCATTTTTCAAATCACTTTGATCTAAACCATGTTGTTCCATTAAAAATTTCAGCGCATCAATACCACGTCCCTCTGTTGATTGTTCTTCATGAGCATCATCATACATAGAAATCATATGACTCATAACATCTACTAATCCCATTAGTTCATGGGTTTCATCATCGCCAACGATATCGAGTAATCTGTCAAGCATACTGGCAAGCTGGTCATACTCATCATCTGTTTGCGGTTCATGAATAATTGGTGAGATATGTTTCCAGTGCTGGATGGTATCTTCTAAATAATCATTCTGTGCTAAAGCAGTCATATTCACTCCTT
>PKDH01000064.1 GCA_002863045.1 Legionella sp. | reverse complement strand
GCTAATAGAGCCAGAAAATAAGATAAAGTAGGTTTGGATGCAGTATTATCTGGAATGATAAATCGCACGAATGTTTCTATTTGCCAGTCAGACTCATTAAATTTAATCGTATATTCCTCTAATCTTGCTCTCATAACCTCACAGATGTTTTCAGATTTTTTCCTAAAAAAATGACCAAATTTTTTGGGTGCAGTTAACGGGATAATTTGATGAATCTGATTACTTGCTATTGTTAACTCAGCATATTTTCCTTGTTCATCATCTGGCTCTACTTTTAATTTTTGGTTTTTAGGTTCTATTAAAAGTTGATGTGTGTTTGTCAAAGCAATAACATATCTTTCTTGATTTTTATCAAACCCTTGTAAAATTCCCATCAAGTATTTATTCGCCGCTGGGAGGCCACCGTCTAAATGTTCGTCAAAAATATATCGTATGTAATTACGCTCGATTGTTTCTGACATAAATTGCGCTAAATTATCTGCAAAACAAGTTTTGGTGAGTTCGGCATCGTGTTTAATTAACTCTACGATAAAGGCGCTATTTCTTGACCCCAAAAAGCTGATGGTGCAGTCTAATTGACTTAGAAATGTATTTAAATAACGTTGAGGCTTATCGTCAGGCGTATTTAGCTGCATCATTTTTATACGTGCAGATAAAATATCAATGATATCTTGGTCTTTTGCAGTATTAGGTGTGCTTAACTCACTGTTTATTTGCTCTAAGCTAAGCGCTAAGATAACTGAAATTAGCTTATTATTAAGTAGTGCTGCAATTTGATAAGTTTTACTCAAACAATTTAGATAATCATAACCACATTGATGTAAATCAGCGGTTTTATTTTCCCAATCATTCAAAATAAAAGTATATTGCTTTAGAAAATAAGCATTGACTTTATAAGCTGGTGATTCTGGTGCAAGTCTTTCTTTTTGAGCTGCTAAATTTATAATTTTTTCCCTAATTTTATCTTGCACTGTTGGATTTCCTGTTGCTTTAGCAGCTTCTTGAGGCATGGGGTTTGTACCTATCAAGCGAGCGTTCGGCAATACCAATGGGCTAGGGATCGCGCCTCTAGGTTCACCAGGTACAATGTTTTTTTCACGTTGCAACATATAATAAGCCTTATAATTTAGATAATAAGATGTGAATATTTAAATTACACTATCACTAAACCAAGATTATATTACTTAAATATTAAGCAATTATTAAGAAGGTTTTTATTATGGCTATATATAACCAATGGATAAATCTCCCCTACAATAGGACTAACCATAGGTATGATTAAATGTGAAAAATAGCTGCCAATTTTTGGCGCTCTTGGCGGGTGAGCTGAACAATTAAGCGCCAATTGCCGTTTGGCTGTAAGCTTTCGGCCATCACAGCGCGCATGCCATATAATTTAGCGCGCAAGGCTGCTTGGTCTGGGGTTAAAAAAAGTTCTTCTTCATAGGCTTTACCAAAAAGTTGGCGAATAACCGCTTCTTGTAAGTGGGTTAATCCTGCATGGGTTTGGGCTGAAAGCCAGACTTTAGGCGGCGTACTGGTATCATCAAATTTGGCCGTTAAATTGTCTTTTAGATCAATTTTATTAAATACATGCATCACCAAACCTTTGACTTTGAGTTCTTGTAACACCTGCTCAACTGCCTGTACTTGGGCGCGCCAATTATTATCGGCAATGTCTATCACATGTAAGAGCAAATCCGCTTCGATGGTTTCTTCAAGGGTGGCTTTAAATGCTGCAACCAAATGATGCGGTAAATCACGAATAAAACCAACCGTATCAATAAGTAGCACATCATAATGACCATTGAGTGACCATTTACGCATGGTTGGGTCAAGGGTCGCAAATAACTGATTAGCGGCATAAATATGTTCGTTGGTGAGAACGTTGAATAAACTGGATTTACCGGCATTGGTATAGCCGACTAATGAGACTGAAGGTAGGGCGGCTTTTTGGCGCGCTTGCCGATTTTGCGCGCGACTTTGGCGGACCTTTTCTAACCTTTTATGAATGCTTTTAATGCGCTCACGCAGCAAACGTCTATCGGTTTCAAGCTGTGTTTCACCCGGCCCACGCAGGCCAATACCGCCTTTTTGCCGCTCCAAATGCGTCCAACCGCGCACCAGGCGCGTTGAGAGATGCTGTAGTTGTGCTAATTCGACTTGTAATTTGCCTTCGTGGGTGCGCGCACGTTGGGCAAAAATATCCAGGATTAAACCACGTCTATCCACGACTCGACATTGCAATAAGCGCTCAAGGTTACGTTCTTGTGAGGGGGTAAGCTCATGATTGACTAATACCAAATCAGCAGCAAGGTCACAAACACTCGCTTGAAGCTCTTGTGCTTTACCAAGTCCGATAAAATACTTGGGTTCTGGAAATTTACGGCTTCCGGTGATGCTTGTTAATATTTCAGCATCCGCTGAAAGTGCTAGCTCTTTAAACTCGGCTAATGCCACATCTGCATCAAGTTCAGGCAAGGCTAATTGCACTAAAATAGCACGTTCACCGGTTTTTGGTCGGTCGATCACACAAAACCTATCATGTCAGACAAAGCGCTCAGTTTGCCATATCTTATAGACATAGGCTAGCGATTAAGGTCAATGGCTTTAGCTGGCACAATGGTTGAAATAGCATGCTTAAATACCATTTGGGTGAGTGCATTTTTAAGCATAATAACCTCATCATCAAATGATTCAATCACGCCGTGCAGCTTGATGCCGTTGACCAAAAATATCGAAACATTCATCTGTTGCTTAAGCAGCAATTCAATAAATTGTGTTTGTAAACTTGGGTGTGCCATACATCTCTCCTTGTTGTTGTTATAAGCTTGAATCGTCTAGAGAGGATGTCGGCTAGAATAAAGCTTTGCTTTAATAAATTTTAAAAAAAGTGCATTTAATTAGGCCACTCAAACCAATCATCTAATTGTGCGGCAAGTTCATGAATGCCATGTTTTTTTAAAACTGAAAGCGTACCAATGGTAATTAACCCCTCATAAAGCTCAAAATCTTTTTTAAGCTTGATAACGGTATTATTGAGCGTACTTTTGCTTAATTTATCGGCTTTGGTAAGCAATAGATGCAGTGGCAGCTCACGCTTTAAACACCAATCTATCATGGTGATGTCGGTATCTTTTAATGGATGACGACAATCCATTAATAACACCACACCACGCAAACATTGGCGCGTCTCAAGATAACGCGCCAGAGTGGCCTGCCAGGCTTGTTTGATTTTAAGCGCTACTTCAGCATAACCATAGCCTGGTAAGTCAACCAAACGGCGCTCATCATCCAGGCGAAATAAATTAATCAGTTGCGTGCGCCCGGGTGTTTTACTGGTTTTAGCTAAACGCTTGATGTTGGTAAGCGCATTAAGCGCGCTTGATTTACCAGCATTAGAGCGACCAGCAAAAGCGACCTCAAAACCTGTATCGTCAGGCAGTTGAGTTAACGCGGCAGCACTTTTAATAAAGGTTGCTTGAGAATAAAAAGAGGTTGGCATAAGATGGCTTTCACCGAAAAAATCAAAAAGGCAGTTTACCATCAAATTAGGGGCTATTTGGCAAAAAAAGCTAAAAAAATCTGTGTGGCTAATCTACTTGATAAGCATGCTTGGCCATACAGCTTTGCCGCAAAAATTACCTTTGTGTATTGCCTGCCATGGGCAAGATGGCATTGGCCAACAACCGATGTGGCCTAATCTGGCGGGGCAACATGCACGTTTTTTAGTCAAGCAGCTCCAAGATATCAAGCAACAAACCACCCGTAAAGTGCCTCTTATGCAGGGTATTATGCGTGATTTAACCGAAGAAGATTTAACGGAACTGGCCAATTATTATGCGCAATTACCACGCTTTGAAGGTCACACGCCCAAGCGTTTTGTGGCGCGTGGCCAGGCGCTTTATCGCGGTGGCGATATGTCTCGACATATTCCAGCATGCATTGCGTGCCATGGGCCGCAGGGTTTTGGTAATGAGGCGGCTAATTTTCCCGTACTTTCAGGCCAGCATGCGCTTTATACCATTTTGCAATTAAAGGCTTTTGCGAATCATGAGCGTACCAATGATTTAAATCATATGATGCAAACCATTAGTCATCGTTTAGATGACGCGGATATACAAGCCGTTGCCTATTATCTGCAGGGCTTACATTAATACCACTAAAAAGGAGAACCGTGTGCTAAAAAAATTGATGATGTTGTTATGTTGGTTACCAATGCTGGTGATGGCAGAAGATTTTAAAGCTGGCAAAGATTTTGATATTTTAACAGACAAGCCCAAAGTAATCCGTACACAAGCGGTCGTTGAGGAATTTTTTAGCTATGGGTGCCCTTGGTGTTACCGCTTAGAGCCTGTTTTAAAAGGCTGGCTTGAGCAACATACGCACACCATCACTTTTATCCAGACACCGGTCATATTTAATCAAAAATGGACTTATTACGCCAAAGCGTTTTATGTAGCCCAAGCCCTTAAGCGCGCTGATGAGTTTAACGACAAACTTTTTAAAGCCATTCAAGTCAATCATGAAGACTTAGCTTCCGATAAAGCCATGATGACTTTTTTTACCAAATATGGTGCGGATAAAGCGCTGATAGGAAGTGCTTTTCAAAATTCGGTGGCGATGGATATAAAATTAAAACAAGCAACCGCTAAGATGGCGCGTTATCAAATCATGGCAGTACCCGCTTTTGTGGTCAATCAGCATTACAAAACCGATTTGAGTCAAGCGCAAAATCCTAAGCGATTGCTAATGATTCTTGATTATTTGATTCAGTTGGATGCTAAAAAAAGTTAAGTATCTTCGATATGTTCGGCAAGTGCTGCGGGTTTGTGGTGATGTACAACCTCGTTAACCTTTGATTCAAGGGAACGAATAAACTCTGTTACGTGTGCTTGCTGTTGGTGATGCTGCTCTTGGAAGGCCACCAGTTCATGGCTAATGTGCAGGCTTGCGAGTAATAAATTTTGAAATTCACCCAGATGATTGAATTTTGCTTTATTAGCTTGTAACTGCTCATTGATTTTATGCGCGGCTTTTTTTAAATTGTCTTCTTCATGTTCAGGGCATTTAATCTCATAGGTTTTGTTCAATAATTTAATTGAACAGGTTTTTGTGGTCATAGCAGCGCGCCCTCAAAGAAGATAGATGGTAATAATCTTAACAATTTTGGTTTAACTCAGCAATTAGGCTAAAATAAAGCATTTTTAATTCGGTCAATAGGTTGTTTGTCTATGTCTTATACAGAATTAACGCACGCTTTAGCAGCGTGTGAAAGCATGCTCTCAGCAAGCGAATGTCATGGGTTATTATGCGCAAGTGTGTGTGTGGGCGGTGATAAACGACAACTAATGGCCCTGTATACTAAACCTGATGCCCACCTTCAAACCCAAACAAGCATGGCATTATTCTTAGAGCATTTTGCCACCAGTGAGACGCAATTATTAGCTGGTGATTTTGGCTTTCAATTGCTTTTACCTGAAGATACCCAACCACTTAGCGTGCGTGCTCAGGCCTTTAGTTTTTGGTGTGGTGGTTTTATACAGGGCGTAAAAGCAGGTAAAATGCCCCAAACGTTGAGTGCTGACACCCAGGCGTTGTTAAATGATATAAAAGAATTTAGCGCGCTTGATTACGATGCCGTGAAGCCTACCTCAAAAAATGAAAAGGCTTTGCTGGAATTACAGGAATATACCAGACTTGCTGTGGTGCAAATTTGTTTAGAGATGCAGCATTTAAACCCAGTGCGCGACCATCAACTTCAAGAGCAAACCCATGATAACAACGGATGAATACTGCGAGCGCCGAGCGCGTTTAATCAAACAAATGCCAGCAGATAGCATGGCGGTAGTATTTGGCGCTAAAGAGGTCATGCGTAATGCCGATAGCCATTATCGCTTTCGTCAAAACAGTGATTTTTACTACCTAACCGGCTTTAGTGAGCCTAATGCCATTTTAGTATTAAGTGCCAAATTGGCAGAAAGTATTTTATTTTGCGAGCCTGCTGATGCCAAGCTTGAACAATGGACTGGCAAACGTTTAAGTCCTACAGGCGCGCTTAGCACACTTAAAGTCAATCAAGCATGGCCTATCACTGAATTTAGCCGAATTTTTACCGATATATGCGCTGAACATACCACGGTTTTTTACCCATTTTTATCGTCAGCTACCGCGCAAAATACTCTGATGCTGGCAATAGACAAGCTTAAAAAACAGCGCCAAGCTGCACCGATTGCGCTATGCGACCTAACGCCTATGTTAAGTGAGATGCGTTTGTTTAAAAGCAAAGCCGAAATTGCTGTAATGCGCCAAGTGAATCACTTATCCATTCGCGCGCATAAGCGGGCCATGCAAGCTTGCACCAGGTTAAAATACGAATACGAACTAGAAGCGGAGTTACGTTTTGAGCTAACGCGCTCAGGGGGTTTACAGATGGCTTATGAGCCCATTGTGGGTGCTGGGGGTAATGCTTGTGTTTTACACTACACACAAAATAATCAACCCCTTTCCCAGGGTGCGCTTGTGTTAGTCGATGCGGGGGGTGAACTTGATAACTATGCCGCTGATATCACCCGTACTTATCCGGTAAATGGCCAGTTTAGCCAAGCTCAGCGTGCGATTTATGCGTTGGTATTAGAAGCACAACAACAAGCAATTAAGCTTATTAAGCCGGGTGTACGTTGGTGTGTGCTACAAGAGACCATTGTCAATGTGTTAACCGAAGGTTTGGTCGCGCTTAATATTTTGCAAGGCCGAGTCGATGAGCTTATCGCACAACACGCCTATCGACCTTACTATATGCATGGCTCAGGTCATTGGTTGGGCTTGGATGTGCATGATAGTGGCAGTTATCAAGCAGAGGGCTCCTCACGTGTGTTAGAGCCTGGGATGGTTTTAACCGTTGAACCTGGTTTGTATTTGCCAGCTCATCTTGATATAGCCGCCCAATGGGCTGATATTGGTGTGCGCATTGAGGATGATATTTTAGTCACCCATGATGGTTATGAAAATTTAACGCAAGCTTTACCAGTTCAACCGCAAGACATTGAGGTGCTCATCCGTGGTTAAGCAGGTCGATGTGTTGATTGTAGGCGGCGGCCTGGTGGGTGCGTCGCTGCTTTGTGCGTTAAAAGCGCAAAATTTCACCACCCTAATGATTGATGCCAAACCTTTTGAGCTAAAAACGCACCATGCTTTTGATGCGCGTACATTAGCGCTGTCATTAGCGAGTATTCGTATTTTGACCGAGCTTGATGTATGGCCGCATGCTGAGGCATTTGCCACCGATATTCGTGCCATTCATGTCTCAGAAGCAGGCAATTTAGGCTTTAGCTATTTACAAGATAACCATGCGCCTTTGGGTGCGGTCATTGAAATTGCCGACCTTTATCAAGCGATAAAGCGTACATTGCCACAAGATGCCATATTAGCTCCGGCAACACTGGTCGATTTAAATCTTGAAAAGCGTGAAGCACAGATTAGTTATCAAGGTAAAACAACGCGTTATCACGCGAAAATTATCGTTGCCGCTGATGGCGCGTACTCAAGTGTGCGCCAGATGGTTGGTCTGCCGGTGAACGTCAAAGACTATGAGCAACAAGCAGTCGTTAGTGTGGTTGGTTTAAAACGAGCACACCAGCATATTGCTTATCAGCGTTTTACTCAACAGGGCACGCTTGCCCTATTACCCATGCAAAACGCCCGTGCGGCGTTGATTTGGACAGGTCATCAACAAGCGCAAGCTTTTAGTCAAGCGAGTGATGAGGCAGCATTAGCAACAGTACAGCGTTTATTTGGTTATCGTATGGGGCGCTTTGTAGCGATTGGCCGGCGTGTTTGTTACCCATTAAAGCAGCACAGCATGCCAGAAACGGTCAAAGATGCGCTGGTATTTTTAGGCAACGCCGCGCATACCATGCATCCTGTGGCGGCTCAAGGCTTTAATTTGAGTTTGCGTGATGTGGCAATGCTCGCCGAATGCATGGTCAATCAGGGCCTCACGCCCGCCATGCTTAAAAATTACAATTGTTTGCGTCAACAAGACATCAAACGCGTTGAAGTATTCACCGATTCACTGGTCTCTATTTTTGATAGCAGCTTACCAGGCATGCGTTTAGGACGAAGCTTAGGTTTACTTGGTCTAGAAACACTGCCGGTGCTAAAACCAACCTTAATTCGCTATGCCCAAGGATTAGGCGGACGTGTGTCTAATTTAATTTGCGGGTTACCTTTAAAAAGTGACAACCATGACGAAACAATTTGATGCAATCATTATAGGTGGCGGCGTTGTTGGTTTAACAGCGGCCTTGGCATTAGCTGATTATTATGAACACATTGCCGTTATTGATGCGCATGCGTTATGTCCCGAGCAACTCAATGACTCAATGCGTGTATTAGCACTCAACCAAACATCTAAAAAATTGTTAACCAAACTTAATATCTGGCCTGCGCTAAAACCATGTGAGGCCACACCTTACCGCCACATGCGGGTGTGGGATGGTCTATCAGGTGCCAATTTAAAGCTTGACACGCAATTACAAGCTCAAACTGAACTTGGGCATATCGTGCAAGATAATGCTCTAAAACGCACCCTTTTAACCCACGCGCATGCGCATGACCATATCACGCTCATAGATAACACACCCATTGAAAAAGTCAGCGTGCTTGATGAGGGTTGTAAATTAATAAGCGATACTCAATGCTGGCAAGCAAAATTACTTTTAGTCGCCGATGGTGCTGAATCGGTTGTGCGTAGCCAGCTAGGCGTTACCATCTGGCGCTATGACTATCATCAAAAAGCGCTGGTTGCTACGGTAAAAACCAGCAAGCCACATCAGCATACCGCCTACCAAATTTTCACGCCTACCGGTCCTTTGGCTTTTTTACCGCTGGCCTCAAAGAATGAATGCTCAATTGTATGGTCAACCACACCAAAACACGCAGAAACGCTTAAAAATTTAGCAGCTGATGAGTTTAATCAAGCATTGACGCAAGCTTTTGAAGCTCATTTGGGTGATGTAGAACTACAAAGCACATGCCTGACATTTCCCCTTATCATGCGCCACACCAAGCAATATGCCGGGCATAACTGGCTTTTGTTAGGCGATGCGGCGCATACCATTCATCCTTTAGCCGGCTTGGGCTTAAATTTAGGACTTGCCGATGTGTTAAGTTGGCTTAAATGCTCAGAGCGTCGTGCCATTGATAAACCTTTCGCGCTACAAAAAGCGTTAAAAGCGTATCAGCGTGATCGCAAAGCACATGTGTTACCGCTTATCATGCTTTTAGGAAGCTTGAAAACATTATTTTTGCAATCGGCATCGCCCATTGTGTCATTACGTGGCTTTGGTTTATCGAGTGTGAATCATTTTGATGTCTTTAAAAAAATCTTAATGAAAAGTGCCGATACACTTTGATTTATATTGAGTGTTAATTGGGCATGCTGCGCGTTATGATTTTTGTTATGATGGCCAAAGACATTGTGGATATCACAGGGAGACGTAACATGATTGAGTTGAAAGCTAAAAGATATACCGGACACTCCAAAAAAAGCATCAGTGACGCCATTCAAAATGCCTTAAAAAAAGCCGATGTTTACCATTATTTTGAAATCATCGAAGCCCAGAGCTCACGCACAGCTTACAACCGCACCAATTATCAAGTTTTACTTGCGGCGCTTATTCGTTAAATAAAAAACTTTAAATATCATCAGGTGCTTTGTGGTTATCACTTGACCAAATAAGCTGTTTTGCATCATACAAAGCAGCTTATTAAACATAGATGGTAAATTTAAGACTCTAAAGCCGCAACGGCGGGCAAAGTTTTGCCTTCTAAACACTCTAAAAAAGCACCGCCACCGGTGGAGATATAAGAGATTTGCGTGGTCAAATCATATTGGTCAATGGCAGCCAGGGTATCGCCGCCGCCAGCAACTGAAAAAGCATCACTATTGGCAATGGCAATGGCTAAAGCGCGGGTGCCATAGGAAAATTGTGGAAATTCAAATACCCCCACCGGACCATTCCAGATAATGGTTTTGGCTTTGTCCATCACATCTTGATAACGATGAATGGTTTCAGGCCCAACATCCATGACCATGTCATCACTGGCAATTTGGTTAAGCGCTTTATTGTAAGCCGGGCAGTTATCTGAAAATGATTTGCCCACTACCACATCACGCGGTAAATCAACCATGCAATTATGTTCAATGGCAAGTTTTAAGATTTCAGCCGCTTCATCGACTAAATCATGCTCATAGAGTGATAAACCTAATTCATAGCCTTGCGCTTTTAAAAAAGTATTGGCAATACCGCCACCTGGAATTAAATAATCGACCTTTTCAACCAATTGCTTTAACAACGTTAATTTGCCTGAAATTTTAGCACCGCCAACAATAGCGACAATTGGCTTGGCGGGTTCGACTAGCACATGTTCAAGCGCGGCCAATTCTTTAATTAATAAAGGCCCTGCCGCTTTAATAGGTGCAAATTGTGCGACACCATAAGTTGAAGCATGTTGGCGATGGGCAGTGCCAAAAGCATCCATGATAAACACATCACATAACGCGGCAAGTTGTTTGGCCAGCGCGGCATCGTTGGCTTTTTCACCCACATTAAAGCGCACATTCTCACAAACAATCAGCTCACCTGGTTTGGCATCAACGCCATCTAAGTAATCACGGACAAAATGCACAGGATAGTCAAGATGCTCGGCTAAATAAGCTGCTACAGGTTCAAGCGATAAACGACTATCTTTTTGGCCTTCGGTAGGGCGCCCTAAATGCGATAACACCATGACGGCTGCATGTTGGCTTAATGCTTGGTTAAGGGTGGGCAGGGCGGCTTGCAAGCGTTGGTCACTGGTGATGATGCCATTCATAATCGGCACATTTAAATCTTCACGAATTAATACTCTCTTGCCATTTAAATCCAAATCTTGACTACGGATGATGCTCATAAATAATTATCCTCTTTGCGTCTCTTTCATCATATAACAGGCTGTATCTAGCATACGATTAGAAAATCCCCATTCGTTATCATACCAAGCTGCAACTTTTACCAAGCGACCCAATACGCTGGTTTGGGTGGTGTCAAAAATTGCTGAGGCTGGATGATGGTTAAAATCACATGAGACTAAAGGTTCATCGCATACTGCTAACACGTCATTTTTAGCCGCATGCATCAATTGATTGATTTCAGCAGCACTGGTGTCGCGTTTGGCGATAAAGGTAAAATCAATCAAAGAAACATTAAGCGTTGGAATACGCAGCGCAAAGCCATCAAGTTTGCCTTTTAATTCAGGTAATACCAAGCCCACAGCCAATGCCGCGCCAGTTTTGGTTGGGATAATGGATTGGGTGGCAGAACGCGCCCGTCTTAGGTCTTGGTGGCGGCCATCTAACAGCATTTGATCTTTGGTGTAGGCATGAATGGTGTTAAGCAAACCATGCTCGATGCCAATTTGTTCATGCAGGGGAGCCACCACAGGCGCTAAACAATTGGTCGTACAAGAAGCATTTGAGACAATCAGATCATTCTCAGTGAGGGTGGTGTGATTAACCCCATACACCACAGTCTTATCAACCTCTTTACCAGGCGCTGATATCAACACCTTTTTCGCGCCTGCTTTGATATGAGCATATGCGTGATCATAATGCGTAAAGCGCCCAGTACATTCTAAAACGATATCCACCTCTAACGCACGCCAGGGCAAGTTTAGTGGGTCACGCTCGGCAGTGATGGTTATCACCTGGTCTTGAATGATGAGTGTATTTTCTTTAACACTGACCTCGTGCGCAAAACGCCCATGCGTTGAGTCATAGCGTGTTAAATGCGCGGTGGTTTTAATTCCTGACAAATCATTAATGGCCACTACTTGAAACTCATGTGCGCGATTTGATTCGAAAATCGCGCGTAAAACACAGCGACCAATGCGGCCATAGCCATTTATTGCAATACGTATAGGCATGTTACGTCTCCAAAAACCTATGATGAATGTTGTATAAGATGATGTGCGGCAGCCACAATGGCTTCAACTGTAATGCCCAAATAAACATAGGCATCAGTTGCCGGTGCCGAAACACCAAAGCGGTCTAGTCCGATGACCTGTCCGTCCAACCCCACAAATCGATACCAATAATCTCTAGAACCCGCTTCAACAGCAATGCGTTTGCGCATGGCGTTGGGTAATATTTTTTCTTGATAATCTCTATCTTGAGCTAAAAAACGTTCACAACAAGGCATAGAAACCATACGCGTGGCAATGCCTTGTTGGCGTAAAATAGTCGCCGCTTTAACCATAAGCTGCACTTCAGAGCCAGTCGCGATGAGGATAAGCTCAAAATCATCTTCGTCGCTTAAAATATAACCACCCCGGGCGATATCAGTTAGGTTCAGATCATGATTTAACGCCGGCAATGTTTGGCGTGATAACAAGAGCGCTGAAGGCGTGAAGCGTGTGCTTAAGGCTTCTTGCCAAGCTACCGCTGTTTCAGTTAAATCTGC
The DNA here is from genome assembly GCA_002863045.1 of Legionella sp. Taxonomy (GTDB): domain Bacteria; phylum Pseudomonadota; class Gammaproteobacteria; order Legionellales; family Legionellaceae; genus Legionella_C. The sequence continues at coordinate 3,229 of PKDH01000064.1, read as the reverse complement.
CGGGCGCCATACATTTAAATTAGGTGTTAAGCGCAGCATCGCAGCATGTTCAACAGGTTGATGCGTTGGCCCATCTTCACCAAGCCCGATTGAATCATGGGTTAGCACATAAATCACGCGCTGGCGCATAAGCGCACTTAAGCGTATGGCATTACGTGCATAATCACTGAAAACCAAAAACGTACCACCGTAAGGAATAAAGCCACCATGTAAACTCATGCCGTTCATCATGGCGGCCATACCAAATTCACGCACGCCATAATGTAGATAATTACCCTGACATTGTTTTGCCGCTAAAGGCACACTTTGATGCCAATCCGTGTTATTCGAAGCGGTTAAGTCAGCGGAGCCACCAAATAATTCAGGCAGTAATGGGCCAAAATAGTCAAGGCATGCTTGTGAGCTTTTGCGCGTGGCAAGATTTTGCGGCTTGGCCACACACTTTTGCACAAATTCATGAGTTAAGCTTGGCCAATCATCCGGCAAGTCACCATTTATACGACGCAAAAAGGTTTGGTATTGCTCAGGGTAACGCGCTTGATAGTGATGACATTGTAAAAGCCACGCATCTTCATGGGCTTTAGCATCATGAACTTGCCACTCTGCATAAATATGTGCAGGCAGGCTAAATGCTTTATTCTGCCAATTGAGTGCGTCGCGAACGTGTTGAATATTTTGCGCGCCAAGAGGGGCGCCGTGAGCGCGCTCACTACCGGCAAGCGGTGAGGCAAAGCCTATGGTGGTACGACAAATAATTAAAGAAGGTTTGGCTGTTTCGGCGCGTGCTTCATAAATGGCGGCCTCAATGGCTTCAAAATCATGGCCATCAACTTCATCAATAACATGCCAGTGATAAGCGCGAAAGCGCATGGCCGTATCATCACCAAACCAATTATCCGTATGGCCATCAATCGAGATATGATTGCTGTCATAAAATACGATGAGTTTGCCTAAAGCCAATGTACCGGCAAGTGATGCCACTTCATGCGAGATACCTTCCATCAAACAACCATCGCCAACAAAGGCATAGGTATGATGGTCAACCAGGGGTAAATCTTTTTTATTGTATTCATAGGCAAGCAATGCTTCAGCCAAAGCCATACCCACAGCATTCGCAAATCCTTGACCCAAGGGGCCGGTGGTGGTTTCAACGCCAGGCGTTTCACCAAATTCCGGATGGCCAGGCGTTTTAGAATGCAATTGTCTAAATTGCTTTAAATCATCAAGGCTTACACCATACCCGGTTAAATGTAGTAACGCATAAAGCAGCATCGAACCATGCCCGTTAGACAATACAAAGCGGTCGCGATTGAACCAATAGGGATTGGCTGGGTTATGACGCAAAAAACGCTGCCACAATACCGTTGCAATATCGGCCATGCCAAGTGGCATACCAGGATGCCCTGATTGAGCGGCCTCTACAGCATCGATACTCAGAATGCGCACGGCGTTAGCTGATTGTTGTAAGGCATTCATACAGATTCATAAGATTTTAAAAGGGGCAGCTATTGTCGCTCAGAAGTAGCGGTTGGGCAAGGCATGAAGTTTTGAAAAATATCTAGAAAAGATTTATACCAGGATGCTTGATAAATTTTGATAAATTCGTTTAAGCTGGAAAATCTCTAAAAATATCAAGGATGATGTTATGAATGTCCCTTTTCTAAAGCGAACATTGCTTGCCCAAGCAATGCACTATATATATAAACCTTTCTGCTTTTCTCATGATAATTTAAAAAAGTATCATCTCATTATGTTAACAGGCGCGCTTGGAATAATAACGCAGCAACCATTGGCAGCGTCTTTTCCGGCTCCGGGCCAATCAGTAACCTATACCAGTGCCGATAACCTGATAAACGGTGCGACTGAAGCTCCGTTAATTTTGAATAACGAACCCACACCTACTGTGCTTAATATCGATGGTACCGAATTAGCTGTACAAAATTTTGTGCTAGCGAACCCTAGCAATGGTGCCGTCATACAATCAGAAGGCTCAATTCTAAACATTAATATGCTGGATAATTTGAGCGCAATTAATTTTAGTAATAATAATATTACCAATGGTAATGTGATGTTTGTTCGCAATAGCAACGTTACGATAGGAAATAAGGCAATTTTTACAAATAATACATCTACAGATGGAAGTAGCCAGAGTGTTGGAGGTGTTATTGCTAGTTTCTTTACCACAATGACAATTGGAAGTGAGGCAATTTTCGATGGCAATACCGCTACAGGAGATGGAAGTGGTGGAATTTTTAATTTTAGTGGGTCATTAACGCTAGGCAATAACGCACGATTTACAAATAACTCGACTGAGCAATATGGTGGTGCTATTTATATCTCCTCCGCGGCAGGTCCTGCAGAAGTAACCATCGGTAGTGGTGCACAATTTCTTAATAACAGAGCTACAGAGTACGGTGGTGCTATTTATAATCGTGGCAGTGATATTAATTTTAATCTTGATAGTAATACAACGACTCTATTTGAAAATAATCAAGATGAATGGGGTAAAAACTCGATTGCTTTTGGTTTTGATGCGCCTGCACGAGTAACTACCCAAACTGGCCTAAGTAATGACTCAAATACTGCCTTATTAGACATGCGCGACCCCATGCGGGCGGTTAATAATAGTGATGACATTATTATTACTAAAAATGATGGCGGTGTATGGGCATTAGGCGGTACGAATAATCTTAGTGGTTCTACACAATTTTTTGTTAATGCAGGTACGTTGTATCTTTATGCGCAAGATGAAACGCTTATCTCATTAGGTGCACTTGATTCAAGCGCAGCTATTCCAGAGCCTACTATGTCAGCGGGTGTGCTTAATCTAAATAGTACTACTGGTATCGCGAATTTCACTCTAGCTTCTAATGCTGCTCTAGCCGCCGGTGGCACTAACACGATTAATTTAGGTGCGGGTAATATAGTCATCGGCGATAATGCCACCATTCGCGGTGGTAGCCAGTCACGCTCATTAGGTGGCAGCACACCGCGCAATGAGTTAGGTGGCAATACCTCTCTAACGCTCACTTCAGATAATAATACGCAATTACAAGGATTGGTGAACTTACAAGCACTAGAAGCCCGTGATGCCTTTACGCTTAATGCCAATTTGGTGGATGCCCCCAATGCTGTTGGGCGGGTAGTAAGCTCAGGCTTGGGTCAGGTGACACTAACCGGGAATAACACGTATACCGGTACGACGACCATAAGCTCAGGCACATTAGCG
>PKDH01000034.1 GCA_002863045.1 Legionella sp. | reverse complement strand
TCGAGCGCGCTGAAGCCAACCCGTTTGAACTGGCACTTTTTGCAGAATTTGCTAAAAACTGTCAATTAATCACGAGATTAAATCATTCAAATGATGTGCCAAAAGTAAGCTACCATCTGCCTTATCAAGATTATATTTTGTTTGGTATGAAATTATGTGCACAAGGCATGTTAACTCAAGAGGTGTTGACCACATTTATTAATAAAGTTTGTGTGAAGGCCGCTCATCATCACGCACGTTTACAAGAGCTTGCCACCCAATATGGTATTAAGCTCACACTCACTTCGCCTTTTGCAGGCTTATTTTCAGCAGATTTTACCAATCCTGACCTCATCACGCAGCAAGCACAAAGTTTTTTAGCGCAGAGCTATGATGAAACAGTGCTTGTCAAAAGCTGTCTGGATAAACTCATCAAGCATAACGTATATGGTGCCCTTTGGCAGAAAGCACAAGATATTGATAAGCCTAAGCTTTCTAATTTCAATGATGTTGAGGCGTTACTGCGTGTTGGTAACACCCTGGTCATTGCAGCTCAAACCTTGATGGCCTCTCACAAACCTATATGTACACTTTACCCTTTAACAGAAAAACAAATTCAACTTAATTTTGCCAGCTGGGCTAAAAAAGGCTTAGCTTCTGCAGCAAACATTACTCATTTAACGCTACTTGACCCCGTGATTACGTATACACCTACAAGTGCTGGTTTATTGTTTTATTGTGCGTGCTCGTTAAATCGTTTAGCACAAAGCTTAGGCCAAGATGGCTTGATGCGCCAAGCTTCTAAAAATTTGAGCTTATTTGCACATACTTCTTCTGCAAAAACACCCGACTCGCTTAAACCTTCGTCACCAGGACCTTATCATGACCCATCCCCCTAATACGAGCATTGAGGATGTTGTTTATTATTACGAAACCATCATAGCGTCCATGCCTGGCAATGTTTATTGGTTTGATGTCAATCTACGGGCGCAGGGTTGTAATCAAAATGTCTTGGATATGCTAGGACTCAATCATTTACAAGAGTTTAAGGGATTATCCTTTGAGGAAATGGGTGAAATTGCGGGATGGCCTGCAGCTGCCACCGAAGCGTTTAAAACAGCAAGCATGACGGTTATAAACACAGGTAAAGCAAAACTTAATATTGAAGAGCCACCCATTCAGCATACAAATGGCCAGTGGCTTACTTTTCTAACGCATCGCGTGCCTATTTTCACCCAAGATAAAAAAGTCAACGGCATGATAGGTATTTCGCTGGACATCACCCGTCGTAAGCAATTAGAACAGGCGCTTAAAAAAGCCAATCAAGCCAAAGACGATTTTATTCGCAATATGAGCCATGATATTCGTACCCCACTCGCGGGTATCATTGGCATGTCCGCACTCTTAGAAGAAGAGCTTCAAGACGGCGAAGAAAAAAATCATGCGCATATGGTCAGTGTTAGCAGTCAACAATTGTTAACGCTACTAAATAGTGTGCTTGATATTGTCGCGACAGGTCGCCAGAGTGAGGCAGAGGTGATTGTTCAATCTTTTAATCTTAAAGCTATGATAGAGCATTTAGTCGCACTTGAAGCGCCTACCGTGCAGGCCAAACAGCTTAAGCTTAAAGTTGATTTAGACGACGATTTGCCTGAACAATTTTACTCAGATGAAGTTAAAATACAGCGTCTATTGTTAAATCTTTTAGGTAATGCGGTTAAATTTACCGAGCAGGGAGAAATTGAGCTAGGCGCTAGATACGAAAATGGTGCATTATGTTTATGGGTTCGTGATACGGGATGTGGCATCAAAGAACATGACCAAACACGTATTTTCGAGAAATTTTTTCGTGCCACTAACAGAGATACCAGTGTCTATAACGGTCATGGCGTCGGTCTACATATCGTTGAGCATTACGTTAAGCTGTTAAAAGGTAGCATCAAAGTAACCTCTAAATGGCAAATTGGTACGACCATCACCGTTTGCTTACCGATGAACGTGGTAAGTGCAAATCTTTCTAACACGTCTTCTGCGGCTCATGCTTTAACCGCAAACACTTCATCAGAGTTGCTTGCCACCCCACTATCTTCTAAAAAAAATCATACTGCCGGTGTCTTGTTTGTCGAGGATAATAACGTAGCGTTAACCATAGCCAAAAAATATTTGACGCAACATCGTTTGCGGTTCAAAACCGCTCAAACCATAGATGAAGCTTATGCGCTATTGCAACAGCACTCTTTTGCTTTAGTCATTACCGACATCGGCTTACCAGATGGTACAGGTTATGAGTTAGCTGCCTTATGTCGTGCATTTGAGTATAATAAAGCACGATCTGTGACGCCTATTATTGGTCTAACGGCACGCACATTAACGGCCGCTGAACAACAACATGCCACCCAAGCGGGTATGAAAGCTCTTTTCAACAAACCCCTGACCGTAAGGTTGTTAGAGCAGTTGATGGAAGATTTTCATCTACCTTTAGTATCTATTGAGGTCGACATGCCAGCCTTACCCTTAATAGATGAAAGCCAATTAAAAAACATGGCACCAGAGGATAGTTGGCCGGAATTATTTGACCTTTTTCAAACCGAATGCCACGCTGACATCGTTGCTTTAACAGCCGCCTGGCAAGCCCAAGACATGAGCGCTCTTAAGCACCTAGCGCATAAAATGAAAAGTACCGCCCTTTATAGTGGCGCGCAAGCTATGCAAGCAGCCTGTCAACATTTAGAAAAAGCTCTACAGCAGCAGACAGACGCCACTGAGCTTGAACCGCACTATCAACACTGTCAGGTAACTGTGCAAGCCACGCTGGATAAAATAAAAGAGTTTTTAGCGTAAATCCTAAGTTAGCGTCGCAAAATTCATACACTATGTTATCTTATTGATTCTACGATATTTTTATATTATTTAAGAGTAGAACTTTGATTCATATTTTGAGCCTAACAAACGTATTATGCTGCTTTTTTAAATCGTTATTTTACTAAGGAACTGATAAATCAGTGCATCGCGTGGTATAAGGCGACAATTTTAATTAAACGCGTTTAGTCCAGAACTTGGTCCATTTTTCGACTGCCTAACAAAGTACGCTTTTTAAGATTGCTACATGTCACTGAAGAGCTCGCCTAGGGATGTTTTCTTAGCGTATTTTTTTGTTCCAATGTTTATCACACCCCTTATTCAACTGACACCGCACTTTATCACGCAGGGGAGTGGCTACTCGACAAATTAGAGACAATAAGTTAGCTATACTTATCAAAAAAGAAACAAAGAGCAAATATGAAACTTTATTTTGGTATATTGGGGTTGTAAGCCGCAATCCCAGAAACGTCTGTAAGATTAGCTGGATTTATTTGGCGGTTATGATTAGTCTGTTTTCACGCAAGATTGTTGGTTGGAACGTAAAGCACATTTGAGTTAAAATTGTGCTTATAGGCCCTTGAGGAGTAACGAAACAGCCAACCGACTTAAGCTATCCAATAGTTTTAGTTCTTACGCATAATGTGTTTTATATAGATTAATTGATAAATGTTTAATTTATCATGCTCGCAGCTTTATTTTGATAATTAAATTATAAATCATTGTTTTTTAAACGAATTATTTTCTTAAGTGCGTTGGCTGTTCCGTTACTCCTCAAGGGCCTATAAGTAGTCTTCATTGGCTGACCAATACGGCGAGTAATGGGGCGACGCCTCTTTTTTGGTACTTGTAAACCCGCATTGCGCCATAGGCGTGCACAACGCTCCATACTCATTGACAACCCCTCCCTTGATAACAAGATGTTTATACGCCGATAACCAAATCTAGGATATTGTACCGATAGCTTTTGTATAGCTTGAATAATAGCCTCGTTTTTCCCGGGCATGCGAGATACGTAGGTTAAACTTGAGCGGCTTATGCTTAAAAGCGTACAAGCACGACGGTGATTCAAGCCACGCCCAATGGCGTAAATGGCTTGTTCCTTTCGAACCTGTACGCTTACCATTTTTTTGCGGCGATTTCCTTCATGATTTCAATTTCAAGATCACGCTCCGCCAATAGCTTCTTCAATCTACCGTTTTCGGATTCAAGGCTTTTTAGCTCTTTTACTTCTTCATTTCCCATTGCACCAAAGCGTTTACGCCAAACATAAATGGATGCTTCTGATACACCATGGCGCTTTGCAACCTCAGGTACAGTATCGCGATCGGTTTCTCGTAAAATACGAACAATTTGCTCTTCTGAATATCGGTTCTTTTTCATGTGATACCCTCAGGTGGAGAGGATATTATTTCTAATTTAATTTGGTATGAAAATCACAGGGCAAGTCACCCGGGTGGTTATTTAATCTTAGCGGAACTTGATAACTCCACTTGGTTTTCCTACCCTCTACATTTAGCGTTACAACAGGATACCAAGTTACTTTGCGAAGTAGGTAATATAAAAGAAAGTGATTTCAGTATTGGCCTCAAATTATATGGTTATTTGCGTAAAAACAAGTTCGATTCAATCCATGTCAAAATAGAACAGCCGATATTAGTAGATAAATATAGAAATTATTTAATGATAAAATCGAGTGCATGGGATACCACGTATATAGATTTGAACCTCACTTCAAAATCTGAGTCTGAAAATAGAATTAACCAACTTCAGGAACTTGGGAACAATCAAGATTACTTGTTAGCCGGGGCAAAAATGTATTTAGTAGCGGGTCAAAAAACGTTAAAGAAAACTATATAATTGAATATGAATTTTTAGTAGTAGAAATTCAATTATTTTACAAGAACTTACGAAATTATTCGGCATTAATAAAAAATCAATTTATTGGCTGTAACCTACGCTGGTAAGGGGTTATAAAGGTACTGTGGGAAATTTCGTACCTTCCTGCAAAAAACCCCAATAATTAACACAAGTAAATTCCATCAGAGAAATTGAAACAGGTGTCACAAAAATTACTTTAATTTTTATTTATGTATTCAAATAACTTAATTTCTATACTTTTTTGAAACGGCTGTATTGCAAAAATTTTTAAGAATTAACGATCGCAAATTCTGGACGCAAGTTACCTGTATAAACCAAATTGCTCGTTGATAAATTGGATTAATAATTATGTTTAAAACAAAAACGCTATTCATTCTTGGAGCTGGAGCTAGTGTGCCATATGGTTATCCAGTCGGTAAAGACTTGATAAAAAATATCATTAAAGACATGCAAGATGATATTTTTATACCTAAATATGAATCAAGGAAAGATGGTCCATATTGGAATAAATATGATAAAGAGCGTAATGTATTGTACGATTTCAACGAGTGTGAGCAAATTTTTAAAGATATTGAATCTAATATCGATGAAATCCTTAATTGTAATTATAGGCAGTGTGATGAAGAAGGTAGTTTTCAAATATGTCATGCTCGTAACAAACAAAATAATCACTCACCTAAACTATTTTTTAAAACCCAGATAAACCAAGTAAAGATATTCAACGAATTAAAAGAGGCAGTAGAAATTTTAGACCCTGTATCAATCGATGCTTTTTTAAGAGACAATCCATCACATGTTCAGGCAGGGAAAATAATGATTGTATATTCTATTTTAAAAAGAGAAGATACAAATAAATTTAATATTAATCAAAATGATGATAATTGGTATTCTTTGTTGCTAAATGATTTAGTTTCTGAATGTGCTGACAACCCAGATAAGTTAACTGAAAATGAAATTGAATTTATTACTTTTAACTATGATATGAGCCTTGATTACTTTCTTCATTCAAGGATTAAAAAAATTGAGAACTTTATAAAAATTGATGAGAGATCACATTCCCCAGCACTTATTTTTCTTAATAAATTAAAGCTTGAGCATGTGTATGGTCAATTGTATTCATTGGCTAATAATAATCATTATGGAAAATATATTCATACAAATGAAGAGAATAAGCATTTTGGGTTAAATGCAATTAACGCATCGTCTTCAACCTCACTAACTTTGATAAAAAATTTTCAACGATTTGTTTTTAGCTTTAAGCAGTACAACAATATAAAAACTATGTATGACGAAAGAAATAATCCTACGCAAAGAAATGACATGATCGTAAAACACAAAGAGGCGCTAAAATGGGCTGAAGAGATAATTTTCATTGGTTTTGGTTTTGATAGGGATAATCTTAACCTACTTGGCTTTCCAGATACTTTATCCAGATACAATGATATTTTTTTCGGAAAAACAATACGTTACATGAATTACAAAGGTATAATGAAATCATTACCTCTGGAATTTAAAAATATTGAAAATAAAATTGTTGAATCATTAAATTCAAACTCATTTGAAGAAAAAGGTAAAGCTATTAAGATCATTCAATCGACAGCTGAATATATTATTGGTGCTTATCAAAACGATTTTAAAAAATTTTTATTAAAATAAAATGTAGTAATTTATACTTGACCTGACAGTATTCGGTTTTTCGGAAGTGTCTGTCAGGTCAAGTTTAGTTAAAAAATTCTTCCTTCCAGAGCTATTTGCCATCCATTAAAGTTTGCATTGGGGTTCATCCACAACACATTTTATCTTGATGTGTAATCCCTCCTTATAATCGTACCAGTTAAAATTCAAATTTTTATACAAAATCGTTCGCTGAATTAACAAGTATCAGTACAAATGGGGTTATCCCGCATATCCAGCCCAAACTAGCCATGCGGGATAACCCTAGTTTTTAACTAATATTGGCGCACAAAAACTCAGGTTTATAATTGATAAAACCGAATAAACGGGACTAAAGATATGCTGTCCAATTGCTTTCAAAAAAGCTTCAAGTCGAGTAATAGGGGTGAGGCTAAATAAATTTTCTTTAGTGACAATAATATCTGTATACCTAGGATAATATTCAGCAGGTATAAACAATTTTTTCCCACTTTTTAATTCAATACTGAAAGTGTTCATGGTAACTTTATTTCTCCTTGTCATCGAATTTTAACTAAACTTTCAAAATTTAATTTTGTCTTGTAGTAGCTCATATCCTTTCTTTAACATTCAATGCCATTGGTTGATATGAATTATAAAATGTAGTCTTTCCGATACCAATCATCTCATCTTACAGATAGATTAGATTCAATGTTTTTTATTACCATAAACCCAAGTTATGAGTTTCAAGTGCGGTCAATTCTTACTCAGACACTAACTTTAGAGGTAATAGCGCTCTTCAATTAAACTTTCGTAAGGGATATGTAATTCTTTATGTAATTTGACAATCTGTGGTAGAGATAAGTGCCGTTTTCTATTTAAAACATCACTCACGCGACTTTTAGGACCTAAAAAAGCTTCCAAATCTTGACGAGTTAAGTTCATTTGGTCCATTAAAAAATAGATAGCATCTACTGGGTCAGAGGGTGGCATTGGATGGTTTTTTTGTTCATAACCTTCTATAAGAACAAGTAACACATCAAGCTCATCGCCTTCAGGTGTATCTTTCACCGCTCCCCAAAGTGCATTAACGCGTTTAAGTGCAACTTTATAATCTTGCTCGTTATGAATAGGCTTAATCATTGTCAACCTCCGAAGCATTTACACGGTCATACTCTTGGTGAGTACCTACAAATTTAATAAACATAGTTAACCTCGGGTAATCCATGGCACAAATGATACGGTAGTGATTACCTTTTAGGTTAAAAACTACCCTGTTATTCGCAATAATCGATGCATTCCTTAAGGTATTTTTAACCTCTTGGGGCGTATGCCAAATTTGCTTAGAGCAAAAATGATACCACTCATTTAAATAAGATTGCATAGGCTCATTGCCAGGCAATTCCCAGTAACTTTTAAGGCGACTCTTGGCAATAATTCTCATAGATTCAGTATATGTTACCATTTTGGTAACGTCAATCATTATCATTCACTCTTGCAAAAATAACATGAGTCACTGTGCCGAAATAATTACTCCATTGCGTTTTAAAAAACTAGCAAAATACGCAAAAAATGCTGTAGTAAAGAGGTAACTACTGCATAAGTAGCTATATTAAGTAACCTTAACTGCTGAACAAGCAGCCATATGATTACTCTAAGTTTACTGCCGAACAGGCAGCATAAGCATCTCTCTTGGGATGCTTACTTTTTACTAATTTCCGCTTAGGAGAACCCACCATGATCTCTTTATCTACGACATTTTCTTCATTACTTAAACCACACCACTGCTTGATGATGCCCATCCTGTTCATTTCTACTCATTTGCTTAAATTAAAATTCAGCAGCACTTAAATCATTCCTAAGTTTATTCCTAAGCGATGATATATAACACATGATAAACAATAAGTTATTTTCAGGAGATAAAAAAATGGCAGTTTATAGCGGTCAAGTAGAGGATTTGGGGTGTGACAAGCATTGGAACGAAAAGTTACTCTAAGCAAATTATTCTATACAGCTAACCACATTTTTTCAGCAATTCATTTTTGGGTTCTTGAGTCGAAATCGAATAAAACACTCTCCATCAATATTAATTCTACTTTCCTCTACAAAACCTGCTTTGAGTATCCCTTTAATTCTCGTGCGAGATGGTGGAAATAAAATGGTGACTGAATCAAGATTGAGCTCATCGAATGCCTGTTTAATCAGATTATTATAAAGTTGTTTTCCATATCCCCAATAAGCAGGAGAAAGGACTAATGCCAGTTCAAAATCTTCCTCATCTGGTTGAATCCCGCCCCATCCTATAAATTCATTATTAACAAAATATGCGTTAGGTCCAAACCCGAAGTTTTCCCATATTGCTTCTTTTGCAGCAATGAAATTATCATAATCCTTTTCACTAAAAGATTCAGCAGATAAAGGCATATGGCGTTTAACTTGAGGATCATTCAGAAGTTGAATAATTAAACTCTTATCGACCAATTTTAGCCTTTTCTTTTCCAAATGCATTTTCATAACTGAAACAAATTAATATCCGTTAAACTATACCAAGTAACTTCTTCCCATCTTCTCGTAATTCACCCGTTGGTGCCACGTGTCGATACAATGGCTGCACCATGACCAGTGAGAACTTTTAGTCCAATGTTTCTTGCAGTTAAGTCATGGACAGTATTTACTAAGTGGCAAAGATCGCGTCCTAACCGATCTAATTTCCAAATAATTAACGTATCTCCCTCTCGTAATGCTTTTAGGCAGTTTTTTAGTCCAGGGCGATCATCACGTTTCCCAGATGCATGATCTTGATAAATATATTCATCTTTAACACCTTCTGCCAATAAAGCATCGTATTGTAAATCAGTTGATTGTGATCGATCCGTTTTTGAAACACGTACATATCCAATAAGCATTATTTCACCTGTTTAGCTCTTTTGATAAAGCCTTTTGGCGCGATCAATATCTATTTCACCATTTATAGGCATTTCTATAAAATACTCCATTTGCCATTTTTGTGTTTTTTGGGCCTGACGACTCTCAGTAACATCCCAAGGTGGATACACCCGTATAGCTCGTTTTCCACCATTTGCATTAATTGACAAGACATCGTGCTGAACTAAAATAGATTTTGGAAATACAAATTGTCCGCAACGATCATGCTTGCGAGTATTAATTATAAAAAAATCAACCGGATCTGATAAGTCATAGGGTTGAATAGGTCCATTACCAAGTCGCTTCCACAGAGTGACAAATTGCCCAATCTTTGTTGGAGTAACTTTAGCCACCCGAAATCTAATCAAGAAACCGTTCACCTCAAATGTATAAGCTCCATATTCACTACTTTCTGGTTCCATTACAGGTTGAGTGCAGTCAAAGCCAGATGGATCATAAACACTCTGTTTTACATTAATTAGTTCTGGGTGAATGTCATTGACATCAATCCAAGGGATTTGCTTCTTGTGGAATGAATCAGGCATTTCTTTTCCCAAAACTTAGAATTTTTAATCTAGCAAACTATTAAACCGTCACATAAACGGTCGGCTTTGTGACAAGAAAAAACTGTTCGTCAAAAGAAACAAAAGCAGTCACATAACTGGTTACTAAATTAACGTCTCTTAAATCATGACTTAATTTGATTATATAACTAAAATTGAGATAGTATCCAGGTTGCAATCAAAAAATCCTCAACTTTTTAAATTGATGTAAAAAAATAGACCCAAATAAATTTTTACCCGTATCGAGAGTGTTTTATGAGAATTTCATGCCTGTTAATTTTTTAACCTATGAACAAAATCAGGCCTATGCCAGTTATCCTGATGAACTTTCGCAAGAACAACTCGATAAGTATTTTTATCTTGACGACAAAGACATAGAATTAATCGATGCTTGTCGCCGCGATTATAATAAACTTGGGTATGCTCTACAATTAACCACCGTTAGGTTTTTAGGTACTTTTCTTTCAAATTCAATTGATGTACCAAGTGAAGCTATAAATTATATTGCGAAACAATTGAATATCACTCTATCAACAGACATCGATCGTTATCTGGAACGCAAAGCAACACGGTCGGCTCATTGCAATGAAATTAAGATAGTGTTTGATTACCATGACTTTAATGCGATATGGCGGTTTCGATTGAGTCGATGGTTGTATTCTCAAGCGTGGTTCGGTAATGAGCGACCCAGTATTTTATTTGAGCGTTGTACGATGTGGCTTGTAATTAGGAAGGTCTTGTTACCAGGCATCAGCACTCTGGTTATCTTGATATCCAGGATTCGAGAACGTGTATCAAAACGGTTATGGCAACGACTGGCTTCACTTGCAAACACAAGCCAAAAGGAACAATTAGAAAATTTGTTGTTGATTCCAAAAGGTAAGCGCTATAGTAAACTGGATGAATTAAAAAAAGGACCCACACGGATCAGCAGTAAAGGATTAGTATAAGCGTTGCAGCGTTATAAATTTATTCGTGACCTTGGTATAGGCAAAATCAATTTTGGTAACATCCCTAAATCTAAAATTATTCACTTGTCCAGATACGTTACTATCGCATGGGCACCATCGATCGCCAGAATGACAAATGACAGGCGTATGGCCGTTTTACTTGCATTCGCTTATGTGTATGAAACAAAAGCACTGGATGACGCATTGGATTTACTCGATATGTTGATCACTGAAATTACCGCTCAAGCAAAACGCATAGGTGAGAAAAAACGTATTCGGAGTCTTGGTGATTTGGACAAAGCCGCATTGAAGTTATCTGATCTCGGTGATTTATTTATCCAGCATGAGAAAGACAACAATTTACCAGCACTGATTTACAAAGCAATTTCCAAAGACGCAATAGCCGGTGCTGTTGAAATCATCAGGAAAATTGCCAAGCCAAGTCATGATAAATATTATGATGAATTGCTTGAACAGTACAAAACGGTCCGTCGTTTCTTGCCAACATTGTTAAATACCATTAAGTTTCAGTCCACCAAAGAAGGAAAGCCAGCTCAAGAAGTTATGGAATTTTTAGCTTCAACAGAAGGAAAGCGCCAACCTTCATTTAAAAATGCACCATTAGACATTGTGAGTACTGGATGGCGTGGCGCTGTCATTAATGCTGAATCTAAAGAAATAGAACGCTCAGGATACACATTGTGTGCAATGGATAATTTACAAACACATTTGCGCAGTCGTGATATTTTTATCGAGAAGAGTGAGCGTTGGTGTGATCCACGAGCCAAACTACTAAAAGGTGCAGCATGGGAGCAAAATAAAAAACCGGTATGTCGTTCACTCAATTTAGGCACTGACTTTGATGAAGTATTCGACTTTTTATCTGTAAAATTGGATAACACTTATCAATCAGTGATTGAAAGATTACCCCAAAACAATGCTATTGAGATTGTTAAGGACAGAAAAGGTGATGATAGGCTTAGATTATCACGGCTTGATAAAATTGACGAACCCGAAAGTCTGAAAATCCTGAGGGACAAGGTTGATAGCTTGTTACCTGTTATTAATTTTCCGGAATTATTGCTGGAAGTGAATCGGATGACAGCTTTCACTGATGATTGCACTCATATCAGTGATATGGGATCCAGAGTATCTAATATTGATGTCAGTTTATGTGCAGTATTTATGGCTGACTCTTGTAATATCGGACTTGAGCCCATCATTAATGAAGATATTCCGCATTTGACACGCAATCGTTTAAGCTGGGTACAGCAAAATTGTATTCGGGCCGAGACAATAAGTAAATCCAATGCTCGTATAGTGGACTATCATACGAAGCAACCATTGGCATTAAAAATGGGAACGGGGCATATTGCTTCAGCGGATGGTTTACGATTTACCTGTGCCGTAAGAACGATTAATTCCGGTCCAAATAGAAAATATTTTGGTGCTAAGCGCGGATTGACCTATTACAATTTCTCATCAGATCAAGGTGCTGGGTTTCATGGTATTGTAATTACGGGTACTCTCCGTGATTCACTGTATTTGCTTGATGGAATGCAAGATCAGCAAACAAGCCTTGAACTAAAAGAAATAATGACTGACACGGCTGGTGCCAGTGAAATTATTTTTGCATTATTTTGGTTGTTAGGGTATCAATTTAGTCCAAGGCTTGCAGACATTGGTAAAGCTCGGTTTTGGAGAATTGATCCCAAGGCTGATTATGGTAAGTTTAATGAAATATCAAAACACAAAGTTAGCGAAGCCTCCATGAGAAAGCACTGGGAGGATATTCTTCGGATAGCTGTTTCCCTTAAATTAGGTCATATGACTGCGTCAGATTTAATTCGGTCACTCTTTCGAAAAAATAGACCCTCTGGCTTGGCCAAAGCGCTGATGAACTTAGGACGGATCATTAAAACGCTTTATTTGTTAAATTACATTGACAATGAAGATTATCGTCGGCATATCCTGATCCAACTTAATAAAGGCGAAAGTCGCCATAGCTTGGCGCGTACAGTTTATCATGGTCGCCGTGGTGAAATGTATGAAAAATATCGAGAAGGACAAGAAGATCAACTTAATGCGCTTGGGCTGGTTACCAATGCCATCGTGCTTTGGAATACAGTTTATATGCAAGCAGCAATAGATCATTTGCGAGCACAGGGTGAGATTATAAAAGAGGAAGATGAAGCAAGATTATCGCCATTAGCAAGAAAACATATTAATTTCTTGGGGCACTTTTCTTTTTCATTACCTCAAGTCGTTGAGGAAGGCTCTCTTAGATCGTTAAATGTTACTGAAGAAACAGAACTGGTGTAGTGAAAAAATTGCTTAGAGTAACTTTTCGTTCCAATGCTTGTCACACCCCAACTTTCAATGATGAATTATTATCTGAGTTTTCTTCTTGTGATATTAGGGCTATCACTTACTTATCCTTCTATAAATACATAGAAAATGAAATAAAATCTTCAATTATTGTTACTCGGCAGTATCTAGAAAGAGGAAAAACAACTTTTTTATTTTTCGACAAAATAAGTAATGAGTATTTTGAAAAAGATGCTATCAGTGACCTGCCCGGTTTTTTAGAAGTGTCTGTCAGGTCACTCCAATTTTTTCGAGAGCCTCTTGTTAAATTAAGTAGCTATTTTAAAGAAAGTATTTGGTTCCAGAAAAAAGGGAAGTTTACACTACGCATTAAGTCAAAACTAATTCAGTGAAATAGTTTATTTTTTAATGACCATAACTTTAACTGTCCCAATTTTATTTACATTATTTATAGAAATACAAGTGTATTTTTGCTTGGCACAAACAGTTCCCGCCCGATGATTGGGAGAAACAGTGGTCGGCAGCAGTTGGGAAAATTGAAGGCTATGCTAATCCTTATATTCAATAAAAACTATTTTTTAAGCCGTCGATATCGGTATGCATTGTGGTATGGTCGTTAAGAGATATGATTTAGATAATAAAAGTTTAATTCAGCACTCAAAATTTAATACGACCTACTAAACTATTCGATATTTTAACATCTATCATATTTAATGATCATCTTGATCTCTTTAATGAATTCATATACTCTGTTTCAAAAATAATCAATTAGTTTACCAAAGTCGTTTATTGTTATGTACTCACAATTAGTTTTTAACATCAATAATCAAAAAGTTACATTTGAATTTCATGAAATTGTTCAAATCGCTCTATCACTTGTCGATAGCCAAGAATGGCAACTTATTGATCAAAGTGCAGTCAATCAAACCTCGCTTAGAGATAATACGGTGATCTTAAACAATCAACATGCCGCTATCCATCAAGCAGGAGATGATTTGACAGATGATGCGCCTCATGACTATCCATTTAAAATTGATGACGAGCTTATAGCGGCGCGTATGTGTGCCTCAAATGAGGCTCAATTAGCTCAGGCCAATGCCGATATTATTCAAGATGTTTTAGAACATTCATCACTTGATGCCGTACCCAATATCATGAGCCCTGAGACCCATCATCTTTTTTTATCCCTGGTGAAAGAACCTGAATTTATTTTTGCAGAGGATTTAACTTATTTAAAGGCACCTTTACTTATTCCACCCATGGCAAGCCAAATAAACAGCTTGGCCAAATGGCGTTATCTCGCGCAATATTACCGTAACAATTATTTAAAGAAACCTAACGAATCTTTAATCGGGTGGTGGGTGGAGATAGCCGGACGTTTATTGCTCATTAAAAATACTCAAGAACACGGCTATTATATAAGTGATCACGGCTTATTACGTGAGATTGTGCATGGCGTTCAAGATATTGTATTTAATACGCCCTGGACAAACCCTGAATTTGTCATGCACCTCATGAAAGCGCAACAAAAGATTGCTGATATCAGTCAAAATGAAGATGATTTAATCAAAAAACAGCAGGAATTAGCCCAATCTTTTGTGGATGAACCTTCAGCTGTAATTCAACAATTTAATCCGACATTAACTGACGATGACATTCAAGAAGAGCAACAACAATTAGCGCAGCGATTACAAGCCGAACCATTGCTTGCTGCTACTTATTGGAATCATTCATTAGAAACCATGAGTTATATTGTACAAACTTTGGCTCGACGATTTATGGCGATAAAATTGACGCCAAATCATCCTGATTCACCGTTTACGTCATTAAATGATAAAGCTGACGTATATAGCGAAGCGACTGATTTTCAGTATCAATTGTTTGATATGTTTAAAGATGAGCCAGCACGTGTCGATGAAATGATACGAATCATTGTCTTAGCCTCTCTTGCTAAAGATATTAATCGAGGCAAACACAAAAGCTTATTTCGTCCCATATTTTCTTATGGCGATAAGGATAAAGGCGCGCCTTATCATCAATTGGCAAGTTCTGCTGTTGCTTATATGACCGATAGACAATCATCTAATCAACATCTTGCCCAAGCCATGCGTCAAATATTAACTGGACAATTCGTCGATACTACCCACCTAGGCTTTCTTGTGAATCTCGTTGGCGCATGGTTTATTTCAGAAACCGCGCGTAATCCTTTATCGCTGCTCACCGGTATGATGGTCATTGATATGATTGAAAATCAAATTGAATTAATCATCGATGGTGTCAATATTTATACTTTGCAATATGCCCTCATTCATCCAGATAATGACGAACCCAAGAAAAAAATAAAAGATATCTGTGGTCAACCAACCACGCCTTGGAAGGTAGGTGGTGCTCACCCTATGGCGCATGAAGGCTCGGAATCGCAAGCAGCGCTTGATAATAATGGACGCCTCACCCGATTAAGTATGGTGCGACAAAAAGAAGGCAGATTATTATTACAGTGGTTATTTATTCATTTAACCAACATTCTAGTAAGCAATGCGCCGCAGGAATTTAGTGTGACTCTGGTTGACAGCACAGCATCATCCATTAAAAATAATAATTTAAATTATGCTGAAATAGCCTTTAACAAAAAAACAGCGAGTAAATTAAATAAAAAAAGTAAAATCGATAAAACCTTGCTGTTAAAACAACAAATTCAATGGTATTTATTAGAGCCTCTTCTTGAATTACGCTTAAATGTCACTGACAATTTATACACTCAAGCGCCGCAGTTTTTTGCAGAGATGTTCAATAACTTTATGAGCGCCATTCAAAGCACAAATAAGCGTTTTATTTCCAATCAGCGCTATCGGTTTCACACACCGCTTGCAGAAGCAAAACCACAGCGAGGTCATTTAAGTCAAGATACGGCTTCAAACACCAATCCTCATCCTGTTTAGATCATATGGCTTAAAGAGACAAATAATTGGGTCAGGGTTATTGCAGTTAAATAACGTGTATCAAACTAGGATTTTAACCACTGGAGCTATAGACCTAATGCTCTGGAACTTGCGCTATGACTACACGCATGATTTCCTTTGATTGCCAGTAAATGTTTAAATGATAAGATACTATGAAGCCTAGAAATTTTCTTGATATTAGGCCATAAACTATGGCAATCTTATAAGCATGTCCTACCGAATCATACTTATTTCGTCAAATGAGAAGGCGGAACTAATGAGGAATAGCCTAATACTGGGTTTTTCCGCTTTGCCAGTTTGGGCTGGATATGCGGGAAAACCCTAAGTACCGCGCAACGACGCTTGTTTTTATTTCCGCCCGATGATTGGGAAAAACACTGGGCGGCAGCGGTTGAGAGAATTGAAGGCTATCGTAATCCTTATATTTAATAAAGACTATGATATAACTTAGGCCGTAAACAATAAAAATCATTTTTTAAATAGGGTTATAATTCGCAAACCCAGAAACATCTGAGTGTGTTTTTAATGTTACAAATTGAGCGATTTTTTAATTTTTATTAATTCACTATCAGATTTAATTTCTACAAAGCTTACATTTGGATAAATGCTTTTGAGGAGTAACGAAACAGCCAACCAACTTAAGCTATCAAATAGTTTTAGTTGTTACGCATAATGTGTTTTATATAGATTAATTGATGAATTAATAATTATTAATGCTTGCAGCTTTAGTTTGATAACTAAATTATATATCATTGTTTTTAAAGGAATTATTTTCTTAAGTGCGTTGGCTGTTTCGTTACTCCCCATATGCCTTATCCTTAGAGTATTTTTTCGTTTCAATGATTGTCGCACCCCTAATTATATTTTTTCATTTTAACTTTTTTATGAAGTATTTTTTTCAATAAATCAGATGCATCATCTGTACAATATAAAACCATTGATGCTCCACCGTAATTACAAGAAATAGATTTCCAACCTAATGACTTTATATTTTGAAAAATTTTTTCAATTCGAAATTCTGATAATCTTTTTTCATCTATAGAGATTTCAATATAAACTAATAGATCAAGATTTTTACGAATATTAATAGGATATTTTTCTTTACCGCTTTTAGTTTTACCGTTTGTAAATTTTTGTGTTTCTTCTATTAAAAAATTTTCAAATACTTCTGGTTCATGCCAACCAGGTCCGTCTTGCAAAATTATTGTTTTTTTATTAAGTTCTTCTATATTTGTGGTATTTCTAATAGTCTCTTTTAGATTTTTATCTTCCTCATTAGGTTTATAGCTTTTAGGAAAAATCGAAGTTTTAACCTGAAAATTTATATCTCTAAATTTAATATCTATTTTGCTGTCCTGCTCCATTTTAATAATTTCATCTTCATTGTATGAAATGTCAAACAATTTAAGAAAACTACTAACTACCCATTGCTCTTTTTTTCCCGAATCTTTACTCATTCTCAGCTCAAGATCTTCTATGCGCTTATTCTTATATTTGATAAATTCATTATCCATAGGTGCTCACAAGAGTAACAAAATAATAGTATAAGGGGTTTGAGGTCCAATGGTACGAAAACGTACGCTAAGACTGGCTCATCCATATTAGATCATTTTCTGCATAATAATAGTTCTTTCTTCACCATGGTATTCACTTCGTAATGCATTGTATCC
>PKDH01000006.1 GCA_002863045.1 Legionella sp. | reverse complement strand
TGAGATTTTTAACCAAACTGGGCGCATTGTCACGGACGCCGTATCTGCTAAAAATTTTATCACCATGGATACGAGGAAAGTCGTCTGTGTGGATGTTGGATTGGCTTTGACGCTTGAAAAATGTGAATCACGATCTCAACCTTTTTATAGGCAACGTAGCCAAACAAGCTTAAGAGCATGGCAAGCACTTGAAGCTGACTTTCAACCTTTTTACAAAAAAGGTAAAACAAATTATCCAGACACTGTGGCTCTTTTGAAAGCTTTAATCTTTATACAAAATAATCGCCCAGATATTAAGGATGTAACGTTTTTACAAGACTCAGAATTGGTCAAGCTATTGGCTAAAGCTTATAAAGTCCAATATACCACCAATCTAAAAAATACCTCATGGCCCGAAGCAACACCTGATTTAGTCGCATTTGCGCAACAGCGCCTTTTAGAAACCCGGCCTAAAGCCTTAGCAGACCTTCAACATTATTGCCAAACACACTTAGATAATTATTTATCGTTACCCAAAAATCTTGCGCCACCGACCTCACCCACCGCTACTTTCTTCAAACCAGCCTCGGTGCAAATAAGACAAGTTGACATACTTAAAACCAATATTAATCTGGCATTTTCTATTATTCGCGTTGAAAGTTTGCTGCAAAGCAAACTCAAAGAATTTAAGATAACCGCCGCTGATGATAATGCGTTGATCGACACCCTTACGTCATGTTTAGAATATATGCATCAGATCAGCGACAATACGCTTATATTACCTCAAGATAACTTCGCACAAGCGATGTAATAAACAAAGTTATGTTTGCCAAACAAAAGGCGGGGTTGTCTTCAAATACGCGCATGCCAGCATCGGGCACGGTGATTAATTTAATGTTTGGAGCGGGTAATGCATGCCGGTGTTTGACCAGTTTTGAACAAGCTCCAATAAAATGTAAGCCTGGGTGAATATTAGCCGTGCAAAAAGCACGCGTATCGCCTGCTAATACTTTGTTTAACCCGCTTATCAAGCGCACGCGACTGGTTGGTGCGACTTGTTCGGCTAAATCTTGCGGCTGATAATTGCAATAAACATGTTGATATAAATAATTAAGGGCGGTAGTGGTTTGGTCATTGCGAGCAAGCCTTATGACTTTTTTAAGAATACAGGCGAGTATGTCATCAATATAGCTTGGCGTTGAAAATAACAAAATAGGCTTTGGGGTGGTTAATGTCGGCAGACACTGCTGCAAAATCACCCCACCCAACGATAAACCCATAAAGCCTGTGTAGGAAGCTTCTTGTTCGCTTAAAAACACTTGCCAGGCCTGGTAAAATTGAGCGCTAGATTGATGCGGATTGTCAAAAGCCAGTGCATCTATCCAGGTGATATCACACAGAGCATCAAGGCTTGCAAAGCTTTGCGCAAGACGCTCAATTGCGGTTTTCTCTGGTAAAACTGGGGTCAACGCAAGCCATTTAGACCGTGACATCGTGCATCTCTTTGAGTTTTAGTTGCTTAAGCTCAGCCGTGGATAAATCTTCTATGCCTCGTCTGAATTCATCCATAGTCAGCGTTAAAAATCCTGCACTAAATTGCTGGCGCAGATAGTTAGCTGCCTCACAGATTGATTCTAAATGATAAGTTTGCTGAGCATAGGCATTTAAGTAAGCCGTCCAAAATTCTGTTTTAAGGTTACCTGTGCCCTTGCCCATGCCTGCAAGTGAGCTATCTATCATATGCACCCCTACCTCAAGTGCTGCCAGCGCATTCGCCTGAGCTAGGCCTAAATTATCATGCGGATGAAACCCAAATTGACAGTCAAAACGCGAGATAAAACGTGTATAAATAGCTTTGACAGCTTGTGGCGTTAAATGGCCATTGGAGTCCGCAAAATAAATCATGTCAGGCGTTAAACTTGCGGCTTGGGTTACCACCTCATCAAGTGCTTTGCTGCTATATTGCGAAACATGAATAAAATTAAGAGAAATCATCAAATTTAAACGCTTAGCTTGAATAATAAGGTCATGGGCTTGTTTGAATTGATGACGCGCAATACAAAAACGAATTAATTGTACACCGGCGTGTTTAAGTTCAACCAAATCTTCATAACCAATCAAGGGTGGATGCACCATGACCGCTATTATTGCGTGAGTTAAGTGTGCACGACAATATTTAAGATAAGCCAAAGGGCAAAGACCAGCATCGCCCAATGCTTGAGGCGCTTGCAAAAAGCCATTGCGATAACCCACCTCAACAAAGGGAATCTGTGCTTGATTAAGCTTGGTTAACAGATAATTTAAGTGAGCTTCACTAAACTTAAAACCCATACGATGGCCGCCATCGCGCAGCGTCACATCCAAAAGCCCAATTTTCTTCATAACAAACTCAACCATTTCGGAGGTAAAAACCTAACAAGATAATGGCTGTATTGTAACAGTAAAATAATGCTTAAGCCTTTAATCAACCATTTGGCTCGCCAGGATTGATAGATGCTATTTATATATGCCCATGGATGTTGCGCAATTAAAGCCCACATAATTTTACGTGTAACCGCCACAGGCTTGCCTTTGATAGGATGTTCATGGATGCGAATACTTGGCCGATGATTAACTTCAATAATCACATCACGCCCTGCTTTAAATGGCTCATTGATATCCTGACACTGCACATCAATGCCGGTGTATTCAAGGTTTAACACTTGAGTGGCTCTGATTAATACGCGTTTATTATGTTGACAGATACGCGGCGATAAAGACTGATAGGTACCACCACGGGTAGCATTACTGGTATAGCAAAGGCGAATTGCTTGTTGATTGGCAGGTATGAAATCAGCGCTAATACCTAATTCACGCAAACGAATCAAACACTCTTCATCAAGTTTAATATCACCTAAAATATCAAGTGTGGCATGACGTTGCTGATTGGTAAGTGCGATGAGCTCTTTGATGCTATGAATACCGTCTCCCACGATCATCGCCGGTATTCTTTCAACCACACCAATAATATTACCTCTAAACATCAATACTCGATAAGACGTAAGATGCGCGTGAAAACGCTCAATAATAACGGAGGGGTACTGTGCTAAATAGCGTGTTACATGTTGGTGTAACTCGGCAATTGTTTGGATATTACACAACACATCCTGGCCTTTGCTTGAGCTACATAATGGCTTTAAAACCACCGGAAAAATTAAGTGTGTTAATAAGTCTTGATAAGCAGGGGTGTTAAAGTCTTCTTGATTTA
The DNA here is from genome assembly GCA_002863045.1 of Legionella sp. Taxonomy (GTDB): domain Bacteria; phylum Pseudomonadota; class Gammaproteobacteria; order Legionellales; family Legionellaceae; genus Legionella_C. The sequence goes on along the minus strand of PKDH01000006.1, from coordinate 14,755 downwards.
ACATAAACGCTTCTGGTACCGGCAGGCCTGCTTGCGCAAGCAGGCGATTGGTACAGTATTTGTTGTTGGCTATTTGCGCACTACAGCTGCGATTAAACGGCGTTTCTGTTTGAACAAAATGATAATGATGTCTGCCTAATATTATTTCAAAACCTTCGATTTCTGGCACCAAGCGCACCGGCAAGCGCCATTGGCGGGCGCGCTCGTAATAACATTGTGTATTCCTTTCAATAATGAATAGCTCCTATTCAAGCCATTGATTTTTCAAACATCGCCGCAATTTGCTGATTTTTAAAAGTCATATGTTTTAACAAGCCGGTGGCCTTAATCGCCGGTGCCAATTCTTCTAGTATAGATTGGGCAATTTCTTTTTCTTGCACAGAACTTGATGAATTTTCTAGCGTATCGATGTTGGCTAAAAAAGCACCTACCGTACCTTTTCTAACCGTCACACCATTTAACATAATTTCATTTTGTGTATCACTGATAATATCTTCAGGTCTCATAGTTTGCTCGATGCGTGGGTTTGAAGTTAATTACCTTAGCAATTTTTTTAGCAATTCTCAACGAGTTAAATAAAAGCTTGATGTTTAATTAAACATCATTAAATCGTTAATATGCTCATTGATTCTTGAATAAAACTGGTTATAATCGATCAATTACCGTATTTTGACCGCTTTGTAATTTAACTTACATACAATTACGTACTTTTTTTAGGGATAAAGAATGGTATTTAATTTATTTAAATTCTTAGTATTGTTGTTATGTTCTGCAAATCTATCTGCCTACACCCTAAAGCATCTTCATCTAAAGCCTGAAGTATTTTCTTTTTTTACCAGCAGCCAAGCGGCACTTAATACCTATGATGGCACCAATCAAACCATTAATACCTTTGATGATTTAACCGCTGCCTACCAAGGCTATAACGCTTTTTTGTATGGCGGAGCAGCAGGCTTTGAAACGCAGCATCAAACGCTTTATCTAAGTTTCGTTGGTAATGCGCTTTATCATGCATTATCACAAGATGCGCGCGTGCATTATTCCCTGCCCCATTTGTTAAGCCGCAATGAATTCCAATATGGCGCCAGTATGCGCTTAGGTACTACCTATAAGCACATCACCCCTTTTATTTCAGGCGGGTTTGAAGCTGGCCGCTGGCAAACCTATATCGCGCCTACAGCTGCTTACAAAATGCAGTTACGCCATCAAAATACCACCCTCTTAGGCCCACAAGCAGGTTTTGGCTTTTTGATACGCCAAGCAAATTTACGGCTCGGGCTTGAGGTGGCACACACTTGGTTTGGTAGCATGCATCAAACCCTAATTGATGCTAAAAGCCAGCAAGCCATTTCGCATAAAGCAGATGTTGCACAAAACCAGCTGCTTTTATCAATACAGTACGTGTTTGATGCAAGTTAGACGCGCACACTGTATCTTAATTCATAACTGTCTAGCTGTTTATTAATTTATCCCATGACAGTTTGCTATTACTTCTTCTTTAGGCGCACTATAATTTTTTAAGGCTGTGCATGTTTCTTTATATTGCCTATAAAAAAAGCCTTGCTTATCTTGTCGATGTGGTAAACCACAGATATTTCTAAGCGGCGTATCTACGGGAATGTTTTCTATATCTTTTTTTTCAAAATATATTATCTTTTCATACGCTAACATACGCCTGCCTTGCTTGAAAATATTGACCGCAATACCTTCGCGTTGTTCAAGCGTTATGTTTTCACGAGACCGCGCGCGCTCTGTTGCTTCTGAGAAAGTAAACGCCAGTATTAAACCCGTTAAAGCTAAATAACATACAGTTAACGCTAATGCTGTTAATGAAACTGCCATCAAAGCTACTATTGGCATTGTGATAAGCATCAAGGCAAAACTTGCAATAAGACCTAATACCGACAAAGTTACCGCCATACTGATAAGAACACCAATCGCTGTATTTAAATAAGTGTCTTGTTTCATCTGTTGGCGCGTTTTGTTAGCAATTTTGTCAGAATCTAAAGCGTTGAATTGTCTTAGTGTGACTATTTGCAAAGCAGCATGCAAAGAAGCACATGATCTATCTAGCATAAGAGCATTTTCTTGCTCTGCTTTTATCAGGAAAATAAGATCATCTAACGCTTGCTCGACTGCTTTGAGCACTTGTTGCGCCATTTTATCCTGCTCATCGTAATCTTCTAATAGTGCATTTAGTATCTCTTTTGTTATCGGCAAATCATCTGGTTTTAATCCTAAGTTTTGCCACGCCGTTTTAACCCCTGCAAATTTTTCCTGTATACTTTCTTTACTAACAGTTTTTTCAATTTCTTTAGACATAATTATTTCATCTTGTCTTAAAAATAGACATTATACGGAGTGATTAAATAAAATACGAAATATTTTTTTTAGCTTTATTGTTAAATATTAAATCTTAGCGTTTAACTTGTAGGCTTTTTCAAATTTATAGGGTATAACGCGAATCATTAATTTTTCACCTTTATCTATCATCGACTTATGCTAAGATGATTTTTTCTTTTTTGATATGCAGTTGTTATGACTCACTCTTATACCGCGCATGCTATTGAAGTATTAAACGGGCTTGAGCCGGTGCAAAGGCGCCCTGGTATGTATACCGATACCACGCGCCCCAATCATCTAGCACAAGAGGTCATTGATAACAGTGTGGATGAGGTCATTGCCGGCTACGCCAGCCATATTAACGTGACCCTTTATGAAGATGGCTCGATTGAGGTGTCTGATAATGGCCGTGGTATGCCGGTTGATTTGCATCCTGAGCTTAATATCAGTGGTGTGGAGGTGATTATGACGCGCCTGCACGCCGGTGGTAAATTTTCGGATAAAAATTATGGATTTGCTGGTGGTTTGCATGGCGTGGGAGTATCGGTCGTTAATGCTTTATCACAAAAATTATGCATCACCATCAAACGCGATGGCCGAATATACAGCATGATGTTTGCCAATGGTGATAAAACGCAAGAACTCACCGAAATCGGGCAAACCAAAAAAAAAGACACCGGCACTTTGGTGCGTTTTTGGCCTAATCCACATTATTTTGACACGCCGCATCTTGCGCTTAAACATCTAACCCATTTACTAAAAGCCAAAGCCGTATTATGCCCAGGCCTTTATATCACGCTTGTTAATCAAGCCACCCAAGAAACGTTTAATTGGCATTATGAGGCAGGCTTAGGCCATTATTTATCTCAAAATTTAACCGGCGAATGTTTACCAACACCCGCTTTTACGGGTGAGTTTCAAACCCGTGAAGCCACCCTTGATTGGGCGGTGACTTGGTGTCAAGAAGGCAGTTGTTTAAATGAAAGTTATGTCAATCTTATTCCAACCATTCAAGGGGGTACCCATGTCAATGGGTTGCGCGCCGGTCTTCTAGACGCCTTAAGCACTTTTTGTGAACTACGCAACTTATTGCCCCGCGGCGTTAAATTAACTGCAGATGATGTATGGGACGCCTGTCAATATGTGCTGTCAGTTAAGATGAAAGAACCACAATTTGCCGGCCAAACCAAAGAACGTTTAAGCTCACGCCAAATATCCGGCTTTGTCAATGGCGTGATTAAAGACGCTTTTATTTTATGGCTTAATGAACATCGCAGCCAAGGCGAACAATTAGCCATGCAGGTGATTGAACGCGCGCAAAAACGCTTGAAAAAAGCCAAACAAGTGGCACGCAAACGCATCACTCAGGGACCCGCGCTGCCAGGCAAGCTTGCTGATTGCCTGCAACAAGATTTAGCCCAAGCGGAATTATTCTTAGTCGAAGGAGATTCAGCTGGCGGTTCGGCCAAACAAGCACGCGCTAAGGATTTTCAAGCCATCTTGCCACTGCGTGGTAAAATTCTAAATTCCTGGGAAATCGATTCAGCCCACGTTTTGGCCTCCCAAGAAATTCATGACATCGCCATCGCCCTAGGGGTTGACCCAGGCTCTAATGATATTTCTGGTTTAAGATATGGCAAAATTTGCATCTTAGCTGATGCCGATTCTGATGGCGCACATATTGCAACCTTAATTTGTGCATTATTTCTAAAGCATTTCAAAGCGCTGGTAAAAGCCGGCCATGTGTTTGTGGCCATGCCACCCTTGTATCGCCTTGATATCGGTAAAGAAACCTTTTACGCCTTGGATAATGATGAGCGTGACGCATTGATTAAAAAATTTAAGCGCTCATCCAAACATGCGATTGCCATTCAACGTTTCAAAGGCTTAGGTGAGATGAACCCCTTGCAGCTGCGTGAAACCACCATGGACCCGGCCACGCGCCGCTTGGTGCAACTAACCCTTGATGATGAGGATACAACGCATGCTTTGATGGACATGTTACTGGCCAAAAAACGCGCCCAAGATAGAAAAAAATGGCTTGAAAGCAAAGGTAATTTGGCCGAAGTATAAAAAAAGCGCTTAATGCGCCCTTTTTATCAGCCTTGGCAGGAAGTCACTGTAGGTATGCCATCGATAAAGGTAATGCAGGTGGTATTGCCTTTATCAGTATAAGCGCCTTGATTCGATAACGCTTCTATAGGTGCTGGTGACTGGCCTGATGCTAAGAAGATTGAGTCGGCAGACACAAGATTACCGCCTGGATTACCCACCGCTCTTACTATCGCATTATTGGTATTATTATCTGAAATTAAAGTAATACTAGTTTGGTCAATATTGACCGTCCCATTTGAATTTAAACCATAAGACCCATTTACTTGACCGGAATTATTGGAAAAAACTTTAATGGCGGATTGCTGTACATTACCCGTACCTGAATTATCAAGACCGGCAATAAAGCCACCCGAATTATTGGCTTTATAAGTGATAACAGAATTATTAACGAGCGCACTATTATTAAAATTAATAAATAAAGCAGACGCGTTATTAGAAACCAAAGCATCCTCAATCGACATATTGATAGATGAATTATTCACTAATAAGCGACTATCTCCCTGCAAATCAATTGTTTCTAGGTTAGTTGCCGAGTAATTGGAACTATTTAAATTTACCACAGCATTGGTTAACGCTAGCTGACTATTGTTATTTAAGAAAATTTCAAATATCGAACCACTTGTAGCGCCATCATTGGCTGTGAGTGTCAACGTACTATTCGCCACTGCTACATTGGCATTGTTATTCATATTTAATGCTTGACCATTGTTTTGATTGGTGGTGACATCCACCAAAACACCATCAATTACCACCGGTGCCTGCGCAATATCAAAACCAATGGCCCCACTACTATTGAAGGCGTTGGCTGTGACTGTGCTGTTATTGAAAGCCATGTTGGGGGTGTTGTTAATTTGTACACCAATGGCTGATTGAGCTGCGCTATTAGTCATATTAGCTATAAAATCACTGTCATTGACCGTGACTTGAGCTTGATGATTTTGGCTATTAAGTGCCACTGCATCCCATGTAGCGTTACTGGCTATGGCTTGCGCTTGGGTATTATTAATCACAATATTGCTGCTCGCACCAGGCGCGATAACCAGACCTGATAACACACCATTGTCAACCGTTTGACCATTCACCCTAAGGTTAGCGATAAAATTATTGCTGGTAAGCGTTAGCGAATCATTGATAAGCGGCCTGTTATCAGCAGAAGCAGCGCGACGAAAATTGTTGGTGCGCCCAATCACACTCTGCCCGGCATTAAGCGCTAAACCTGTGCCTTGCGCTGGATTATCATAAGTCCCAGTATTGACAAATAAGCGTGCATTCGGAGACAGCGCATCAACGCCATCAATGGCCGCTTGGCTGAATGTGCCACATGGGTTATCAATGGTACAATTACCAAAACCATTGGCCGCATCAAATGCCTGACCATTTTCACTAAAAAACCAAATGTTGTTGGTAATTAAACTTTGCGCTTCATTTAAACGCTGCTGCGTTTTAACAATGGGCACACCTGTACCTGTTTGATAGGCGCCTAGATTACGGCGAATGGGGTCTAGCATGCGCTGGCGAATATTAAATTCATCAATATGAACCGGGGCTTGCTCACCAAACGTCACTCTTAGGGTCCCCATCAACGTATTGTGCTGCACCTGGTCATAGGCATCGCGTACAATCAACGTTACGCGCTTGTTTAATGGAATCTCAAAACCTGCTTGAACACCATTAACACTAGGCCCATGGGCGATATTAAAATGATAGCCGCCCACAAAAGCGCGTACATTGTATACATTAGACAGCTTATACCCAACCTCACCATCTACCCCAGACCCTATGCTATCGGCGACATTATATAAATATTCATAAAGTGTATGGTTTTGAAAGCGCAGCGTTTGGCGCGCGCCAATGTCAAGCCCGGGATAAATACCCAACGATCGGCTTTTACCGTTCAGGGGAAAATAACCATTTAAATGGCCATCCCAGTGGGGGGTCATAAACTCTAACCCAGGATTGGCAATATTAAAGGTGCGATGATGAATCGATTCATTGTGATCGACAAAAACATAAGCGCCAAAAATAGCATTGCGGCGCACGCCACGTGCGCCTAGTCCCATGCCAGCAAACCAAGCTTCATTATCAGCATAGCGTCCACTGCCATCAATAAATCCTATCCAATTTTGATTACCCACCACAGGTAACATCACCTCAGCTGACCCAAAACTTACCCGCTCTGCCGCCGTTCCCTCGCCAATGGCACGCAGATGATACGGTAGTATTTGATAACGACTGTCATATGCAGAAGAAGGTCCCCAATCCTGTACAGGTTTAGGCGCGGATGTATGAGGCGATGGGCTTGTTGGGGGTAAATTATCTCGCTTAATCAAGCTTTGTTGCATCAAAGCATCATGAAAAGCGTGTTTAGTTTGTCGGGCTTTATCAATGCTCGTAAAAGGCCCCATTTGTACAGTATAAAATAGGTGACCACCTACATAAGTTTTATTCACACGGCCTTTTAAATGATACATTTTTTCATATTGACCTAAACGCTTTTCGGCTAATCCACGGCTATTGAGTGCAGCAAGCTGCACATAATAACGTGTTTTATAATGAGGCTTTGAAGAAGCCAAGCTTGGAGTAGCGTGCGCGAGAATAGATAACGTTAATAAGCTTACAAGTGGTGTTAGGTGTTTATCGAATCCTTGATAAGTCATGATATCCTGCTTGATAAATGGTGCGATGAAAGATGCAAAGATTTTTATCCTATGCAACTCTTAAAGCATCTGTCAAGCATAAAAAATAAGTCATAACCCACTTTAGAACACAACGCACCCGTCATCCAGAGGCACAACGGCAACGCGTCCGTCATCCAGAGGCGCAACGGCAACGCGTCCGTCATCCAGAGGCGCAACGCGCCGAAGGATCCCCTGATCGCAACGCCCTAAGCTGCCCATAACCAAACAATTTATATTCATCAATCAATTGAAAATGAGGGGAAATGGTGCCATTTAACAGGAGATTCTTCGGCGCCTGGCGCCTCTGAATGATGTGGCGCGTTATTAACACATTTAAGAGCAGTCTTGGATAAAAGGATGAAACGCTTGGTTGGCAAAAGCATTTAAAATAAAGGTTGCATCATCTTGATTATGTTTGGCTAAATCACTGTTATGTAAATAATCAAGCAGTTGGGCGTGCACATCACTGTCTTTATCGATGATGGTAAGCCCCATATTCCAGCGCCAAAAAGCTCGTTCATTGATTGGTTTTTTATCAAGCAATTGAATGTTGGTATGGCGGCTATCGGCTAAAATACGGTCATAAACGGCCTCAATATCTGTGAGGCTGCCTTCTAATATTTGAAAAAAATGATGATCTGAGTAAATCAATAAACCACTTACCTGCGTGATAAAATTTTGAAAACGTGCGTGTTTGGCCAGTAACGTCAATGCTTTGCTATCAAACGGCACACACGCCTTACTTTGGTAAAGCAAATGGTATAAATGGGTCATGCTTGAGCTCAACAGAAATTTAAAAAGGTAAACATGATCAATAATAAATCATGTTGTGTTGGCCACCATAGCAGGTTCACTGATAAGGTGCAATCATTCTATAAGAAACTTAGATGGCATAATTCTCACTAATCGCCAAGTCTTTATTTTAAGCACCACCCCACACAACAACATAAAACTTATCGCATAAGCCAAAGATGCCCATTGATAAGGTAAATAACCAAATAATGTTTGCGTAAGATAAAGTTTTAATGGGATAACTTTGGTTTGAGTATGAATTAAAACCCGCGCTTGCAGTTTTAATAACACCACATGCCAAAAATAAATAAACAAAGCATGGCGGCCAAATAATGTAAAAAATGAAGTACTTAAGCGATATTGTTTAATCTCTACTAAACCAAAACAACAAGCAAAACCAAGCGCACCTATGCCACTTGTCCAAAGCACATAGGAGCTGGTCCATAAGGATTTATTAAAAGGTGAGATAACGCTTAAAGCCAAACCCATTATCGCTAGCAATAACCCCCAACGACTCAACTTATAAACCTTTTTCTTATCCTCAATAGGTTGTACTAAAATACTGCCCAATAAATTACCAATTAAAGCCGAAGCAAATGCTGGGAGCGTGCTTAACAAACCTTCTGGGTCAAATGAGTTAGTGTATAAATGCTGACTTGATAATAACCAGGTATCTAGGCTACCCACCGGGTTAAAGCTTTGGGTAAGCGGCGCTTTTAAAGCCCATAAACCGAGTAATAACTCATAGCCCAACAAAAGACTTAGCACCACCAATATTTGCCTGCGATTATCAAGATAAAGCTCACAATACGCAGCAAAAACATAGCAAAAAGCAATGCGTTGTAAAACACCTAATAAGCGTACATGGCTTAAATCAAAATGGTTAGGCAAAATATTTAGCAGCAAACCCAGCGCGAAAATCCAAAGCCCACGCTTTAAAATTAACGCATGAAGAGTAGCATTATCTGTTTGTTTATGTTGTAGATTCGCCAAGGCTAATACAGCTGACATACTGGCTATCATGATAAAAAAAGGAAACACCATATCGGCTAGATGGCAGCCATACCACCTTGCATGCGCAAGGCTTGTAAACGTTGTTTGATTACCAGGGCTATTCACAATGATCATCAACACCACCGTGATGCCCCGAAAAACATCAAGGGCTTTGATACGCTTTAACGTTGATTTCATCTACTTTTCTTCATAACTAAAGCGTTTGTTTTAAGGCAACAATGCGCTTATAGGCGCTATCGATGCGCTGTGGGCTGATATGTCCTAACTGCACTTCTTGTTCAATTAAATTAATAAGTTCAGCGGGTTCATATGTTGTGGTTGGCAAATTATTACCAAAAATTAACATATCAGCCCCAGCATTAATGGCCATAACCATAGCGTCTTTAACACCATAATGCGCGCTAATGGCTTTCATCTGCATATCATCGGTCACAATGACCCCATCAAAATGTAATTGGGTACGCAATATATCGGTAAGTATTACGTGAGATAAGGTCGCAGGCTTGCCCGAAGCATCAAGTTGGCGATTGACCACATGCGCAGTCATGACCATGCCGCATGGAAAAGGCTTGTTGAAAACTTCTTGATAGGGTTGTAATTCTTCAGGCTTCCAGGTATTGCTTACATCCACAAAGCCTAAATGCGAATCGCTTGAAGAGCTGCCATGGCCTGGAAAATGTTTATACGCACATTGCAGATGATGCGCACGAAACTGCTCAGTATAACGTGCGGCAAAACCTGCAATTTGACCGGCATTGGCAGAAAAACTGCGTGCTCTTTGACCAATGATGGGATTATCCGGGTTAATATTAACATCTAAAACCGGCGCAAAATTTAAATTAAACCCGTCTTTTTGCAGGGTTTTGGCAAGCAAACTAGCAGCTTGGGTGGCATACGCTTGCCCTTTTTGCCCTACCTCTGCAGCTGATGGAATGAGTGGAGTCCCAGTAAGCTTTTCTAAACGATTGACCGTACCACCTTCAGCATCTACTGCAATAAACAAAGGCAGCGCTTGGGCTTGGTGCGCATGATAGGAGGCCGTGTTGGCTGCTTGTAAATCATGGGTTAACTTTTCAATTTGTGCTTGATTATCAATATTGTAGCCATCATTTTGAACTCTTTGGTCATAATTAAATAAAATCACACCACCTAATTGATTTTCAGCAATCGCTTTAGCAATGCCATGACCTGGCTTAAGCGTTGTGCCTTTAAATCCAATAATAAGCATCTGACCAATTTTATCACGCAAGCTCACCGCGTAATTTAGGGTACTTATCAAGCAACAAGTTAAACCAATCAAACACACTAGCTTTTTCATTCATAAACTCTTTGTAAATAAAAGAGTCTATATTAACACAAAAAAATCTTTTTGAGTTTTATTTATTAAATTCTCGTGGTGATTGATTAAAAAATCAGTAAAAATAATGGCAACTCAGCCATTGCCAAGGCCCTTGCATATAACGCCAAAGCTCAAAACCGATGATATTGCCGTATAAGGGTGAAAAACGATTATTGAGTGTTTGATTAACGAATCGTGCCTTAGTAGCTGATACTTTGTTTTGTACGGTGACATGCGGCTGCCAACGCTGTTTATCTTGAGGAATTAATTGTGCAAACCAGCGTTGGCGCAGCTTTAAAAAAACGGTTTGGTCAAAAGAGAGACGATAAGCATTGCCACAGCCTAAAAATTGGATGCCTGATACTTGCACAAATTGACAAGTATGCTGTGCAGTAAGCTCGTTGAGCGTGTTTTGAATGGATAAAAATGCGTCTTCTGGAAGCTGGTGAAACAGCATCACATGGGCTGGTACGATGTTGCGTTTAGAGGGATAAAAGCACTGGCGTTCATGTGTAAAAAAGTTTTGCAGACTTGCATTGAGTTTAAGCGTTAAAATTAGGGTCATCGATGCATTTAAATGATGCTTGGTTATCCTGCAATCTAACAAGCTGTTTATTTGCATTCAAACTTTATTCGCTGTTAAGCTTAAAATTTTCACCGTTAAGGAAACATTGTATGTTAACTCAAGAAGAACAAACGCGTGTTTGGGAATTAGTTGAGCCAGTTAAAACCGCCATGCTTGTTACCCTCGAACAAGATGTACCTCAAGCCCGCCCCATGCAGCTTGTACAGGATGAATTTGATGGTACTTTCTACTTTTTTACCGCGCATCCTAGTGATAAAACCATGGAAGCCCTAGAGCATCGCGATGTTTGTGTGGCCTTTTCATGCCCAAAATCACAAACCTATGTATCGCTTTCAGGACAAGCCTCTATCTCTAAAGACCAAGCTTTGATTGATAAATACTGGAATGCTTTTATTGCCGCTTGGTTTCCCAACGGTAAAGAAGACTCAACCGTTGCTATCTTAAAAGTTGCATGCTACCAGGGTGAATACTGGCAAGGTGAAGGCACCAAAGTCACTCAATTATTTAAATATGCTAAATCGGCCATCAGTGGCGAGCGTCCGGATATTGGCGATCACGGTACTTGGTCATAAACTAGGTAAAATATCAATTGCAAACCTCTTTGTTTATTCATACTGCGGAAAACCCGCAGTATGAATTGCGCATAAACTAGTAAAATCTTCTTTTGATTTATTTAAGATTACAAGATGGTCTATCCTCTTCCTCATCCGACGTTCCATTAATAGGGATAAACCTTATGTTTTCACGCAACCCCCGGAGAGTTGCTTCAAGCGAATCCAGTGACCTCAAAGCAGCAGTTAATGTAGGCTCATCGTCGTCAATAGGTTGCGACAAATCAAACTCCATCTCTGTCATCTCTGTCATCTCTGTCATCTCTTCCCTCTCTTCCCTCTCTTCCTCAAGGCGCGCTTGCCTTAATTTTTCACCAACACGCAACTCGCTAACCATTACTGCTAAGTCTTGAGTATATGCTTGCTTTAGCGCGACGAGCTCTTTATATTTTTTAGGCAGTCTTCTACCATGTATGTCGCCATACCTTGCCAAACCTTTTTCGACATCAAGTAACTGAAGCTGTTTATCATAACAGCTTTCTAACATGTCGTAATATTCCATCATAGCTTGCCTAAGCTCTTCTGGTTCAATCATCTCATCCAAATCTAACTGTGAAAGTTCATGATAATCTAAGGAATATTCTTGTTGTATGAGATGATTAACATTTGTATTGTACCCTCGATACATTTGTGTAAATTTTTTATATTGCCTAATAATAGAAAGATAACGACTTCCCAGCTCTTCTTGACGTTTAATAATTTCTGGTAAATTTTCTATCTGCTCTAAGACATCCCCTACTTTATTCATAACCAGCGCTTCAAACTTTTGTAAGGCTTTGAGCGTGGGTGTAGTAAATATAGATTGACTGTTGCCAACTTGTGTTTTCTTTTGCTCATAATCATCCAGTGCTTGCATGATGGATGAATCTTTATTGTCTATTCTTTGGCAGGCATTGATTAAATGCTGATAAAATTGCTTGTTAGCCAGTGTTTTTTCAGAGTGTTTTTCAAAAACAGCCATCAACGGATGTTGTGTGGTTAATACCCAATGCGCTAAGGGTAAATCCATGTTTAAAGGGTGATAAATAATACTTATATCGTGTAAAAACAATGATTCAAAAATATCAACAAGTGCCGGTGTGGTTTCTACATGTTGATAACAATAAGCTACGATATTTGGATAAGTTTGCTTTTTAATCACAATGGGCTGACTTAACAAAGGAAAATGTAATTTTTCTACCAAAAAAGTCACCAGTTCTTTATCAAGATGCATCAATGCCAGATTCATTATATTAAAGACATCTTCATTATATAAACTGATTAATCTATCAGCCGTGACCAAATCTTTACATAGTAAAGCTTTATTTGTCATAAAAGTTGTTTCTTTTTGTACATAATTTTGTATTTTTTTAAATCTATCTAATTCATTCAAACTAATATGTTCCAAATTTATGGCCAAAAGATGCTGATTAAGCTTAATCAAGTCTTGCTGTTTTGAATTTTCATCTGGAGCATGCCGGTAACGATAATAAAGCTCATTTAACGCTCTATAACCGCGGCAATGAGGTGGGGTGAACATGGTGAGAGCAGATGTTGATGTCACTGCTTTATCAATCTTATCAATAGGCGCAGTTATCTGACTTGGCTCCTCAGCAGTACTTGAAGATATTAAGTGTTCAGGTTCAGCATCCGACTTTAGAGCTTGATGTAATTTTGTGAAATAAGCATACAATGGTTGCCATTTTGATGCGGTAGATAACGCACTTAATCTTTTCACAATATCTTTTAAAGCAACAACATTCGCTAAATAAACTTCTTGATTAGCTGGCAAGTTTTGCGATAAATCAGATGATTTTTCCTCTAATTCTGCATATTGTTTAGTCAAATTATCTATCATTGTTTGGCGGTCTAGCCGTAATTGACGAAATACTGGCAGACTAAAACGCAAAATATCAGCAATCATTTTATCTTGGTCAAATGTTTCTGGCAGTATGGCCGCCTCATAGCCTTCCGCATTTTGTTGATCACAATGGCTTGCAATCAAAATTTCTTGTTCATCAAAATATAAGTGAAAGCGAAAAAGCGTGTCTGATAACTTAATATGAACAGTACAATGCGCAGCACTTAGAGCAGGCGTATGTGGGTCAAATTGTTGAAAAATACTTAAATGAGCTTCTTTAATAACAGCCGGCAACCTATCTCGAGCATGTTCAAAAGCAATACGAAAATAAGAATTTTGTTGTTCGGTTACATCAAGAGCGACAACTCTTCCATCTAAGCTAGGGTCATTTTTTAATAGATGAAAAAATGGATTTGACTTCATACGCGACTCCGGTGATTGATTAAACAGCATTGATACGCGCCAAATTATAAACAACTTGTTTTTATTTAGATACAAAAAATACTGCTACAAGCAAAATAATTAACGCCAGAATATTTATTACTCATCTATACTCAAGTAAATCACGCAATATTAGATGTTTTGACTCTATTCAGGGATGAAAATTATGTGGCAAAAACTATTTTTTATCAGTGCCAGCATGATTATTTTGATTTTAAGTGGGCTTACATGGATAAACCCTTTTTATGGTTACCTGTTTATCATTGTTTTACCACTTATTATGCTAGGCATCTTTGATAGCTATTCTAAAAATAACGTTTTATATAATTACCCGGTTCTAGGTCATATTCGTTTTTTAATGGAATTTATCAGCCCAGAATTGCGCCAGTATTTTATCGAAGATGACAAAAGTGGTCGGCCTTATAATCGCGAACAACGAGATTTAATTAAAAAAAGAGCTGCCGGCCAAAGTGGCACCCACCCTTTCGGGACTGAGTTAGACATCAAAGATCGCGGCTTTAATTTTGTTTTGCATGCCATGCATGTGCAAAAAGTACCCAAGCACGCTGCCCGCTTTTTAATTGGCGGCCCCCAATGTCAGCAACCTTATAGCAGTTCACGCTTAAATATTTCGGCTATGAGCTTTGGCGCGCTGAGTTCGCAGGCGGTACGAGCGATGAATAAAGGCGCTAAGCTTGGTGGTTTTTCGCAAGATACCGGTGAAGGTGGCTTAACTGATTATCATCTAGAGTTTGGTGCCGATGTAGTTTGGGAGATTGCTTCAGGTTACTTTGGCTGTCGTACCAAAGATGGTCGGTTTGATGAAGCAGATTTTAAGAAAAAAGCCAATCAAGCGTGTATTAAAATGATTGCCATTAAATTATCACAAGGAGCTAAACCTGGTGATGGCGGGCTATTGCCTGGCGCTAAAGTGACTGAAGAAATTGCCAAATATCGTCAAATTCCCCAAGGGCAAGATTGCCAATCACCCGCAAA
>PKDH01000041.1 GCA_002863045.1 Legionella sp. | reverse complement strand
CGCAATGCTTGTGTGTAAAGCTTGGGGGCACCGTTATCTTTAAGTTGACACTGGGTTCTAAGCGCTAGTAAATCTTGCCATTGTTGGGCATTTAATTGGTACAAGCAAGTAAGCATGGTTAGTGCAGACGCATCGCCGCCAGTAATACTTCTATCATAATTAATACAATGATAATAATTTCTAAATGATGCGAATGACGATTTTCAAGATAACCGTTAAACATATCGAAAATTTCGTTTAGTGTATCCAGACGATGATTAATGGCATTAACGCGGCGTTGAATATGCAAATAGCGCTCAAGCATGATGAAATATTGTTCAAGTGTGGGATGTTGCCAAAAATATTTAGGATGATATAAAAAATTACTGATCAAATTCATTTCGCTTTTAGCATGCAAAATCTCGCCGATGATTTTACGAATTTGAGTGCGTGAAATAGGAATATTGCCTTTGTCAGATAATAATCGAATCAGTGGCGAATATTTGTCAATCAGATTCTCAAGGGTGCGTTCAAAATACTGCAATTTAACTGACTGTGAAAACCCATAGGATAACGCAAGCTTTAATTCATCACTGTCATCATCTAAGGTGATGCAATCAACGTCAAAATAATCATGCGGTTCGATGCTGATTTTATCACTTAATTGATAGCTAAATTCGTCATGCACTAAAAAAGCCAAAGGTTGTGAGGCAAATTGTTTGATTAAATTTAAGTAAGGCGTGATACGATGGCGTTTTAAGCCCCAAGCCACCATGGTGCCGTTTTTAAATATAAACAAAATATATCGCTGGCCGCTAAGACTGGTAATTTTGAGCACATCTCGTGATTTAGTCGAGCTATACCCATGCATATTTAATTTAAAATAATTATCCAAGCGGCTTAAGTCGAAAGTATTGGCAACACAATAACTCAAACACTCCATGACAAAACCTTATATAAGTAAACCTATGAAAGGCCTAGTGTATCTTACTTGCCTTAAGATAGGTATGGCTTCACCAGGATTCTAAGCAGATGCTTACGCCATGGCATCACGATTACTATACCCTTTCTTTTTATCTGTCTTACCGCCTAACCATTTCGGACATACTTCTAAAATAGCAGCAATATTATCAAGTTGTTCTTCGGAGGGAAGCAATTCGCCAAAAATCATACCATTAGCTAGGTGTCGCTTAACTTTAAAAACTTTGACAATGGCCGCGGTTTTCTCGCTTGGTTTTTCTGGAAAGCCACTAAGTGTTAATTCACGATTAAAACGTTGTGAGAAAGTCTTACAGTTCATTTTTTCACTCCTTGAAAAAAATTCTAGTTAACAAATAACAACTTCTCTATAGGGATAAAACGTTTGTATCAAGACGAATTTTTAGGGTAAGCCATTACCCAATTGCCACAGCATACTATTAATCTACGATATAAAAATAGCTAATTTTGTAAAAAAAGCCAATAAATCGCAATTTAGATCTGTATGTTGACCCTACTTGGGTATTTTAAAATCTTATGTTCTATGTTTCAAAATTCAGTCGCCTAGATTCCGCGAACAAGTCGCGGAATCTAGGCACCATTTTTAATCTTGATTTTGTTGATAAAAATTTAAATCAAGTTCACGTGCAGCTTTAACATCATCAAGACGTTTGACAGGCAGAGTTAGAGGCGCTTTTGTTAGTATCTCGGGATGATAGTGCGCTTCATTTAAAACAGCCTGCATGGCGCTGATAAATTTATCCAGCTCTTCTTTGCATTCAGTTTCAGTTGGTTCGATTAATAAGCATTCAGCAATCAGCAGCGGAAAATAAGTGGTGGGCGCATGAAAGCCATAATCAAGCAAGCGCTTGGCCAAATTGGTCGCCGTTAGGCCAAACGCTTTTTTCTGAGGACTTAAGGTGAGAGAAAATTCATGACTGGCACGACGATTGGGATAAGCGGGGGTAAAGCCTGCTTCGGTGAGTGCGGCTAACAAATAATTGGCATTGAGGGTAGCAAATTCAGACACGCGTAATAACCCCGACTGGCCTAATAACTCAATATAAAAATAAGCGCGCAACAACACACCAACATTGCCCATAAAAGTAGATAATCGACCAATCGAATGAGGTCGGTCGTCTGCATTGGCAAAGCGATAAGTATCGTGTTCTTTTATGACCAATGGAATGGGTAGAAAAGGCACCAAGCGTGGTCCAACTGCCACAGGGCCAGCGCCAGGCCCACCACCGCCGTGTGGCGTGGCAAAGGTTTTATGTAAATTTAGATGCATCACATCAAATCCCATATCACCTGGGCGCACGCGTCCTAAAATGGCATTGAGATTAGCGCCATCGTAATACAGTAAGCCACCTGCTTGATGCACAATTTCGGCAATTTCAGTGATTTGTGTCATAAAAAGACCAATGGTCGACGGATTGGTGAGCATGATACCGGCAGTTTTGGGACCAACTTTTTGCTTTAATTCTTCTAAGTCAATATCGCCATTTTTAGCCGTAGCCAACTCAACAATTTTATAGCCACACATGGCCGCTGAAGCTGGATTGGTACCATGAGCGGCTTCAGGAATTAACATCTCACACCGTTCTTTATCACCTCGGGCTTCATGATAGGCTTTAATCATCGCCACCCCTGCAAATTCACCTTGGGAGCCGGCCATAGGGCTTAGGGAGACTGCAGCCATGCCTGTAATTTCAGCTAGATAGGTTTGTAAGTCAAAAAGGGCGCTTAATACACTTTGGCTTTGGCTTATAGGGGTTAAAGGATGACGATTTAAAAATCCTGGCAGAGAGGCTGCTTCATGAATACCGCGTGGGTTGTATTTCATGGTGCAAGAGCCTAATGGATAAAATTCGGTATCAATGCAAAAATTTTTGCGTGATAAGCGGGTATAGTGGCGTACCACTTGTAATTCAGAACAATTCGGCAGCTTAGGTGGTGAGGTACGCAAAAAAGCTTTTGGAATGGTTTGGGATTGATTGGCTAGCGGAATTTGGGCATGGGCTTGGCGTGTTATTTGAGATTGCTCGAAAATTGTGGTCATAGAATACCTTTTTATTGTCTGGCTGTTTGCTGGCGCGGTTTAAGCGTTTAGCGCGTGGCGCACAGCTTGAATATAATCGTCTAAATCAGTTTGTGTCCGTGTTTCGGTGGCACAAATTAATAAACTTTGGTTTAAGGCTGGGTAATGCGTTTGCAGCGGATAGCCGCCATCAATGCCCGCTTTGCCTAATTGATTTAAAACACTATCAAGTTGGCCGTTAAACTCAATAACCACTTCATGGAAAAAAGGGCGACTAAATACTTGTTTGACTCCAGGTATTTTTGTTAATTCACTCGCGAGAAACTGGGTATTTTGATGCGATGCACAAGCCACCGCCTTTAACCCTTCAGGGCCTAGTAAACTCATATAAATGGTCGCGGCTGTTGTTAGTAAACCCTGGTTGGTACAAATGTTGGAGGTGGCTTTGCCACGGCGAATATGTTGCTCACGCGCTTGTAGTGTGAGTGTAAACCCCGATTTTTTATCGGCATCAAATGTGCGACCAATCAAGCGTCCCGGCATTTGGCGCACAAACGCTAAACGTGTGCTTAAAAAACCAAAATAAGGCCCGCCTGAAGCCATAGGCACACCCAGGGGTTGACCTTCACCACATACAATATCCACGCCTTGCTCACCCCACATCCCTGGTGGCTTTAGTAGCGCCAGCGATAAGGGATTAACACAGGCAATGCTGATAATATGTTGAGATGCTGCCCAATTGGTCAGCGCATCAACCTCCTCTAGACAGCCAAAAAAATTAGGGTGAGCGATGACCAGCGCACTGATGTCCTTATCATTGAAATCATCCAGTGCGTTGAGCGGTGTAATACCCGTTTTGGGGTCAAAAGGCAGGCTAATAATTTCAATTTGTTGATTGGACAAAATGGTTTTAAGCGTTTGGCGATAAAAAGGATGCAGTGTCTCTGGTACCAATACACATTTGCTTTGACTTTTTTTATTCAAGCGGATGGCCATTAAAATAGCTTCAGCTAAAGCAGTTGCGCCATCATAAAGTGAGGCATTGGCCACTTCCATGCCGGTAAGTTCGGCCATCATGGTTTGAAATTCATATAAAAGCTGCAGTGTGCCTTGGCTTGCTTCGGCTTGATAGGGCGTATAAGCGGTTAAAAATTCGCCACGGCTCGCAATTTCCCACACGGCGGCGGGAATATGATGCTCATAGCTACCCGCGCCAATAAAACAGCGATGCGAGGTTAACTGTTTGGCCATGTTATGCGCTTTTAAACGTACCATCATTTCATTGGAGCGCTCGGGTAGCTGTGTTTTATTGGAGGACTTTACTTGAAGTTTGGCTGGTATTTCATCGAACAAATCAGCCGTCGTCTTAACACCAATGCGCTTTAACATTTGTTCGATATCATGGTCGGTATGCGGAATATAAGGCATATTAATGATCCTCGTTTAAAAATGCTTGATAAGCATCAGCATCCATTAAGGTCGTTATTTCTTCAGCATCTTGTACTTTGATTTTAATCAGCCAGCCGCGGGTTTCAGGATGCGTGTTAACCAAGGCGGGCGTTGTGGTCAGTTCTTCGTTCACAGCAATCACCGTGCCGCTAACAGGGGCGTATAGATCAGAGGCCGCTTTTACCGATTCAATCACACCTATCTCATCACCTTTGGCAAAAGTTTGACCTATTTCAGGTAAATCGATGAATACAACATCGCCTAAAAGGTGTTGAGCATGATGGCTGATGCCAATACTTGCTTCACTGTGGCTAGCATTGGGTTGTAACCATTCATGGGTTTGAGTAAAGGTTAAATGAGTCATGTTATCTCCTTGTTACGCATGGTTATATAGGTTGACCGTTTTTAACAAAACGAGGTTTGGTTACACGAGCAGGCATGGGTTTATTGCGGATTAAAACCTGCACTTTATCTTGGGTGGTAAAAGGCACGCGTGCCAGCGCGATGGATTGCTTGAGTGTGGGTGAATAGCCGCCACTGGTGATGATACCTGTTTGATTATCGGCGGTAAGCACGGTTTGACCATGACGTAACATGCCTTTGCCTTCTAAAATCAATCCCACAAGTTTTTTAGCTGAACATGCAGGCTCTTTGAAAGCTTGTAGTGCCGTTTTACCAATAAAATCACGGTCATCTGGCGTGAGCTTAACGACCCAACCCAACGCTGATTCAAATGGATGGTTGGTTTCATCCATATCTTGACCATAAAGCATCAAGCCTGCTTCAAGCCGCAAGCCATCACGCGCGCCCAAGCCACAAGGCATAACACCCGCATTTTGCAGGGTTTGCCATAAAATAGTCACTTGAGCTTTGGGCAGGGCAATTTCAAAGCCATCTTCACCGGTGTAGCCTGTGCGAGCAAAAAACATATCATCAACATCGATGCATTCAAACGCTTTTAGTGTTGCAATGGCTTGAGCTTGGGTGGGTGGTAATAATGTATCTAAGGTTTCCGCCGCTTTGGGGCCTTGAATGGCTAACAGTGCTAAGTCATGCTGCTCAATTAAATTAACGCTAAATTCGGCACTGATGCGCTTAAGCCAGGCTAAATCTTTGGCACGAGCCGCGGAGTTTAAAATAAGACGATAATGATTGAAAGCGCGCTTATAGACAATTAAATCATCTAAAATTTTACCCTGGTCGTTACACATACAGGTATATAAAGCACGACCATCGTCGGGCAGTAAAGCCACGTCATTGGTCAGTAGTTTGCGCAAAAAAGGTTCGCTTTGAGTGCCTTGAATATCAACAATGGTCATATGTGATACATCAAACATGCCCACCTGTTCACGCACAGCATGTTGTTCTTGCAATTGTGAACCATAATGCAGTGGCATCTCCCACCCATAAAAATCAACAAATTGGGCATTAGCCGCTTGATGTTTAGCATATAAAGCAGTTTTTTGGGTCATCCTTCATCCTTATTGTAAGCTTTGCGCAGACTCACTTTACTGCAGACGCAAAGCTTTGGCTAGCCTCCTGTTGCCTGGTGGTATTGGCGTGTTTGTTTCTATAATGAATGTTATTAGCTAGGGTGAAGTTAAAAAGGTAATTCATATGATGGTGATTTTATCAGGGTCAACGGTATTAAATGGCTTATGGTGTGGCTTATTACTGGGCTTACTCTACTATTTTGTCAAAAAATGGCACTATTTAAGGCAAGCCCAGGATTGGTTACTAACCGAAGGTCACATTACCCATTTTGAGTTGATACAACAAGGCCGGCAACTCTGGCCTAAGATTGAATATATCTATCAGGTGTATGGCCGTGACTTTTATGGTGAAAATCTCGTACTAGATACCGCCCATAATACACCTTCTAATCGTATCGCTCGCTTAGTAGCCTACCATGCAGCTCAAGCGTTTTATGCCAAGCAGGCCATTACCATTTTTTATAATCCCAACGATCCAAGGCAATCGACTTTGGACATACACATGCCGCGTAAACTTCTTTTTATTTTAGGGTTGTTAGTCGTATTGCTTGTTTTTCATCTTAGTGCCTGGATGTATGGTTTGAGCTTGAAGTGACATACTCTGCAACGTCATCTCAAGTGTAGCGAGGGATCTCCTGTTTTTAGTCGATGGCGCAGCGTTTGCAGGAGATCCTTCGCGTCGCTCAGGATGACGTAGTTTTGTGCTTAGGATGACGCAGCTTTGGGCTCAGGGTGACTCCATCGCACCGTCATCCCGAGTGTAGCGAGGGATCTCCTATTTTTAGTCGATGGCACAGCGTTTGCAGGAGATCCTTCGCGTCGCTCAGGATGACGTAGTTTTGTGCTCAGGGTGACGCAGCTTTGGGCTCAGGGTGACGCAGCTTTGTGCTCAGAGTGACTCCATCGCACCGTCATCCCGAGTGTAGCGAGGGATCTCCTGTTTTTAGTCGATGGCGCAGCGTTTGCAGGAGATCCTTCGCGTCGCTCAGGATGACGTAGTTTTGGGCTCAGGATGACGCAGCTTTGGGCTCAGAGTGACTCCATCGCACCGTCATCCCGAGTGTAGCGAGGGATCTCTTATTGATGTAGCTTTAAGTGTGCGTTTGAATATGAAAAATATTCGAAATGTGCGTAAACTAAGCATTAAAATTTTTTGAGTTTGAGTAGGACATGAATAATTTGAATTTCGTAAGGATAAAAAGTGCGTAATAGTCGATTTTATTTTGCGAATCTTGAGTATACCCAGCGCATACTTAATCGTTGGGATTGGTTGTTATTGATACTTGTTTTAGCTTTATTATTTTTTTTCGCCTGGACGGGAAAACAAATGGCACTGCCTTATCGTTTGGGTGAGCCATTACTTATTTCACTATCCCCCAAAGTGCTGCCTTTTTATGCGTTGCGCACGGTCTTAAGAATGTTTATAGCGCTTGGTATTTCAGTGATATTTACGCTTATTATCGGCACCCTTGCGGCTAAAAATAAACGTGCTGAAACAGTGATTATTCCAGCCATTGATGTGCTACAAGCTGTACCCGTTTTAAGTTTTTTATCCATCACAGTCACCGCATTTATTCATCTATTTCCTAATAGTTTATTAGGGCCTGAATGTGCTTCAATTTTTGCGATTTTTACTGCACAAGTTTGGAATATTACCTTTGGGTTTTATCAATCACTCAAAACGCTGCCCCATGATTTAAAAGAAGCGTCCGCCATTTTTCAATTATCAGCTTGGCAGCGTTTTTGGAAAGTAGAAGTGCCGTTTGCGATGCCAGGTTTAATCTGGAATATGATGATGTCGATGTCAGCCAGTTGGTTTTTTGTGGTGTTATCTGAGGCCATTGAAGTCGCTCATCAAGATATTCGCCTGCCAGGCGTTGGCTCATATATTGCTTTAGCCATTGAGCAGCATGATTTGATGGCTGTGGGTTATGCGATATTAACCATGATGGCGGTGATTTTTTTATACGATCAAATCTTATTCCGCCCCCTTATTGCGTGGTCTGAGAAATTTAAAATGCATGCCTCACCTGATGAGCAGGTGGCTGAGTCGTGGCTTATGGATTTATTACGCAATAGCCGCTTAATCATGCCATTTAATCGACTTATCAGCGCCTTGCAAGAGCGTGTGATTCAGCTTAAGTGGTTAAGTCATGCCCGAACGACCATAACCAAAGAGCGCTTAACTTTATCTGGGGGTTATCGTGATACGATGTGGCGTGTTTTAGTTTGGGGTAGCACGTTAATAGGGGCGTTTTATTTATCTGAGTTTATTTTAAGCGAACTTAAGTTTAGAGACATTGGCTATGTTTTGCTGTTAGGTGGTGCCACAGGTTTGCGCGTTTTAGTGTTAATTTTATTAAGCTCGCTGATTTGGATTCCAATTGGTGTATGGGTTGGGTTACGACCGCGTGTTGCTACGCGCTTGCAGCCTATCATTCAACTCGTGGCCGCTTTTCCGGCAAATTTATTTTATCCACTTTTTGTGATTGGCATTGTTACTTTTAAACTAAACGTTGAGATTTGGGTCACACCGCTCATGATTTTAGGCACTCAATGGTATATTTTATTTAATGTGATAGCCGGTGCCACGACCATTCCCCAAGATCTTTACTTAGCTGCCGATAATTTAGGGTTAAAAGGTTTTCTATGGTG
This sequence comes from Legionella sp., assembly GCA_002863045.1. GTDB lineage: Bacteria > Pseudomonadota > Gammaproteobacteria > Legionellales > Legionellaceae > Legionella_C. The sequence continues at coordinate 9,427 of PKDH01000041.1, read as the reverse complement.
GAAAAGATTGGCCTTACCTGGCATTTTTCCGTTTTATATCACGGGTGCTATCACGGCCGCCGGTGGCGCCTGGAATGCCAGCATTGTGGCCGAATGGGTAAGCTGGGGTGATGTCACGCTTAAAGCCACCGGGCTTGGTGCTTATATTCAAGCGGCCACACTTGCAGGCGATTTTCCAAAAATTGCGTTAGGCACCAGTGTGATGTGCTTGTATGTGTTGGCGTTTAATCACTTAATTTGGCGACCTTTGTACCGCCTAGCCGAAGAGCGCTTTAATCTAAACTAAGAGTAGGTATGTCTAAAATCATTGTTGCTGTAGAAAATTGTCGTAAATCTTTCAAAAAAGCCTCCTCACAAGAATTATTGGTGCTCGATGAGGTGCATTTTAAATTACGCGAAGGTGAAATTGTCGCGCTTCTAGGTAAATCAGGGTCAGGCAAATCAACCCTTTTACGTATTATTGCCGGCCTTATTGCGCCTACCTCAGGGCAGGTAACCTACCGTGGTCAACCAGTTACAAGCCCGGTGCCGGGGATTGCTATGGTGTTTCAATCGTTTGCGCTGATGCCCTGGCTTACGGTACTTGAAAATGTTGAATTGGGTTTAGAAGCGCAAGGGGTACCCAAAGAGATACGACGAAAACGTGCCATTGAAGCGATTGATATCATTGGGTTAGATGGCTTTGAGTCAGCTTTTCCCAAAGAATTATCAGGTGGTATGCGCCAGCGTGTGGGTTTTGCGCGTGCGCTGGTGATAAACCCTGATGTGCTGCTTATGGATGAACCTTTTTCAGCGCTTGATGTGTTAACCGCTGAAAATCTAAAATCCGATTTATTAGAACTTTGGCAGGATAAAAAAACCAATACCAATGGCATTTTATTGGTCACGCATAACATCGAAGAAGCGGCCATGCTAGCTGATCGCATCATTATTTTTGGCAGTGATCCGGGTTATATTCGTGATGAATTACCCGTTAATTTACCACAGCCGCGCAACCCAGAATCCGCTGAATTTAGAGCCTTGGTTGATAAAATTTATACAGTGATGACCACAGGCCCACAAGTTAAACGTTTTCAGCGTGAACGTACCATAGGCTTAGGGTTTCGTTTGCCTGATGTCGATGTATCAGAATTATCAGGCTTAATTGAAACCATGACTTCTTATAATGAAAGCATTGATTTGCCAGAATTAGCCGATGAATTGATGATGAACATCGATGATTTGTTTCCTTTACTAGAAACGCTCGAAATTCTAGGATTTGCCAAAGTCTCGCGTGGGGATATTCAGTTGCAACCACTTGGTTTAACCTTTGCTGAGGCTGATTTGCAATCAAAAAAACATTTGTTTGCCCAAAGCCTACTGGAAAATGTGCCGCTGGCTCGTTATATCTGCCAGGTATTGCATGAAAAAAGTCGGCATCGTGTGTCAGAAGAGCGCTTTTTAACCAAGCTAGAGAATTATTTAAGTGAGAAAGAAGCCGATAGAGTGTTAAAAACAATGATTGATTGGGGGCGTTATGCGGAGATTTTTGCTTATGATTTTAATACCGGCATGTTAAGTCTTGAAGACCCTGGCATGAATGAAGCGACGGAAATCTCCAACTTATGACCACTGTGATTAACATCATCGGCGCGGGTAAGTTAGGCCAAACATTAGGGCGATTATGGGTAATGCATAAAGCCGCTCAAATAGGGGCTGTATGCAATCAAACCATTGAAAGCGCCCAAGCGGCCGTAGATTTTATTGGTCAAGGTCATGTCGCGTGCCTTGAAACTTTGCCACCGGCTGATGTGACTTTGATTACCACCCCTGATAAAACCATTGCTTTCATTGCAGATAAACTAAGTCAGCTGCCACTAAAGCCCCAAAGCATCGTTATGCATTGTAGTGGCGTTTTAACCTCAGACGTATTAAATGCACTCAAAGCGATACCTTGTTTTGTCGCAAGTGTGCATCCCATGAAAAGCTTTGCCAGGCCTGCATTAAGTATTAGCACTTACGCGCCTACGTATTGTGCCATAGAAGGTGAAACAGCCGCCAAATCATCTCTGCATGAACTATTTAGTGCCATTGGCTCGATTGTGTATGAAATTAATCAAACCAATAAAGTGGCGTATCACACAGCTGGTATTTGGGCGTCTAACTATCTTATATTGCTAGCCGAGCAGGGCGTGGCAAGCTTAAAACAAGCAGGCGTTGATGCGCTTATGGCACAGCAAGTCATTGTAAGTTTGATGAGTAAAACATTGGCAAATCTGCAAGAAGCTTCACCCAAAACGGCGCTCACAGGCCCAATTAAACGTGGCGATGTGGCAACAATTACCAAGCATTTAGCAACCTTAGAACTTAAAACCCAAAGGCTTTATCGCCTGCTTGGCCAAGCAACGCTTGAGTTAACCGAGCATGACGCCACTACCAAGGCACAGTTGCTCGAAGTTTTAGAATGATTAAAGTTTATCGCGGCCAATACCTAATTTTTCTTTTAAGCGTGCCACAGCATCAGGGTCAAATTGTCTGGTGGGTTTATGTTTAATGGTAATAACCGGTTTAGTGGGAGTACTGGAGGATTTGGTATGACGCGCTAACGCCTTAGCAAGCATGCTCTCAGGGGCACTCACAGGTTCAAGCGTGCTGAGCTTCTCCGCTTTTTTCTTTAATAGCTGTTGCTCAAAACGGGCCTTAATCATTTCTCTGGCGCTATTGGCCTCGGCGGCGGTCACATGAGTTGTTGGTTCACCATTTAAATCAACGCGCATTTCCTGGGCTTTAAGACAAGTTAAATAATCAATGCGCCTGGTTAAAACGACCAGTGCCTGCCTGACTTTAGCGCGCGAAATTGTAGGCGTTGGATGTTTATCAAGATAGCTTAAAATATCATCAACAATACCAATTTTAAGTGGCCTGATATGTGTTTTAACATCAAAAGCGGCCGGAAAAGTTTGCGCAAGCCAGTTAAGCGCTTGAGTTTTAGCAAGCTTTGACTTTTTTTGCTGTGCACGATTGATGGTGACCGTATGCGGATGAAGAGGTTGGCTATTCATATAAAATACCTTAGGAACATAGCGATTGCGTCAGTTGGGTTAAAAAATGACAGATAAACAATCGAGTCGATTGTTCAATTTACAAAATAAGCAAGCAGTGTATCATAAAATCTTGTGCCACACTAAAATTAAGTTATTTTGCTAATCAATTGATTAAAAGGATTGAATGATGCTCAAAAAAATGTTGGTTGGTTTTTTGTCTTTTGCGTTTCCTTGGGCAGTTTTGTTAGCGTGTGATAATCCAGGTGGTGCACTGGTAGCTTTGTGTCTGCAAGCAAGTCTGATTGGTTGGATACCGGCCACCATATGGGCTTGGCGCACGGTGTATCGTCAAGATGCGAAAACAGGAAAAAATTTATGAGTATACGTGTATTAGTGAATGGGGCTTTGGGTAAAATGGGTCGCTTGGCCTGCCAAATACTCGAAGATTCGCCTGATTTTGACTTAGTTGGTCAATTAGGCCGAGCCGATGATCTAAGTAGTGGCATTGCTCATACTAAGGCGCAGGTGGTGGTGGATTTAACTCGCGCTGATGTGGCTTATGATAATGCGCTGACCATTATCAAAAATCAGGCCTCACCGGTAATTGGCACTTCAGGATTAACGCTTGCACAAATCAAGTATTTAACCACATTATGTGAAGCTGCAGATTTAGGCGGCATTGTGGTACCTAATTTTTCCATTGGCGCGGTTTTAATGATGCATTGTGCGGCCATTGCCAGCCGTTATTTAGCCAATGTTGAAATTATTGAAACGCATCACCCGCAAAAATTCGATGCGCCATCCGGCACGGCGCTCAAAACGGCTGAACAAATCGCCAAGTATCAAACGACTCCGAGCCTCCTACCTCATTCTAAAGAAAGTATTCCCGGCGTGCGGGGAGGAATGTATAAGGATATTCCCATTCATTCCCTGCGTTTACCAGGTGTGATTGCCAAACAAGATGTCATACTTGGGCATCTTGGTGAAACACTGACCATTTCACATAATACCACCGATAGAAAAGCCTTTATGGCTGGTATGATATTATGTTGTCAAAAAGTGCGAACCATTCGCACACTGGTCAATGGTTTAGAACATTTTTTATCCCTGCCAACATGCTAGACCCTGGCATTGTTTAAAAGGATAAACCTGTATTTTTAAATTTTACTAGGTATAATTTATACCCCTGGCAAAAATAGTCAGTAAACTAACTCTATGACGATGATACTCGAGGTAAGCTTAACAACCGGCAATAAAACGCTTTGATGGTGTGAGTGATGGCAGTGTTATCATCGTATCTTTACCCTTGATTAAAAGGGCATGATTAATTTTTAAGGTTGCATGAAGCTCGCAACCGTGATCCCTAATGAGGAGTGTTTTGTGTCATCAACTGTTTGGCCTAAATGTGCGAAGCTTTTGGAAGAAGAGTATCCTGCACCACAATTTAATACTTGGCTTAGACCATTACAAGCGCAGGTTTGTGATAAAAATTTAACACTGCTCGCTCCTAACAAATTTGTGGTTGACTGGGTAAAAAAGCATTTTTTCGCGCGTATTCAAGAGCTGGTCGCACAAATTGCCGGGGATGAAGTGCAAACTGTAAGCCTTGAGGTAGGTAGCAAAACGGTACAGCCAATCACCCTTAATACCCAAGTACCGGTTAGCACACCAACGGCTAAAATGGTACCAAAGCGAATGGACCATAAAAATAATTATGTCAGCCATTTAAATAAAAAGTTCATTTTTGAAAGCTTTGTTGAAGGTAACTCAAATCAATTAGCGCGGGCAGCATCCCTACAAGTCGCTGAAAAACCAGGCGATGCTTATAATCCTTTATTCATCTATGGTGGTGTGGGCTTGGGCAAAACGCATCTAATGCATGCCATTGGCAACACCATTTTAAAGCATAATCCCGAAGCAAAAGTTTTATACTTGCATTCTGAGCGTTTTGTCGCAGACATGGTCAAAGCATTACAAACCAATTCAATCAATGAATTTAAACGTTTTTATCGCTCACTTAACGCGCTTTTAATCGATGACATTCAATTTTTTGCCGGTAAAGACCGCTCGCAGGAAGAATTTTTTCATACTTTTAATGCCTTGCTGGAAGGCCAACAGCAAATCATTTTAACCAGTGATAGGTACCCTAAAGAAATTGAAGGCGTGGAAGAGCGTTTAAAATCGCGCTTTGGCTGGGGGCTCACGGTGGCAGTTGAGCCACCTGAGCTTGAAACACGAGTGGCTATCTTAATGAGCAAAGCTGAGCAATCAAATATTGAACTGCCTTATGAAGTAGCCTTTTTTATTGCCAAGCGTATTCGCTCAAATGTGCGGGAGTTAGAAGGGGCGCTGCGCCGAGTCATTGCCAATGCCCATTTTACCGGTAAAGCCATCACCATTGAATTTGTGCATGAGGCATTACGCGACTTACTGGCCTTACAAGATAAGTTGGTCACCATCGAAAATATTCAAAAAACGGTGGCTGAATACTATAAAATAAAAATTGCTGATTTATTATCCAAAAGGCGTAGCCGTTCGGTAGCCCGCCCACGGCAGATGGCCATGTGTTTATCCAAAGAACTGACCAACCATAGTTTACCTGAGATAGGTGACCACTTTGGTGGACGAGATCACACCACCGTGATTCACGCATGTCGTAAAATCAAAGAATTAATTGTCGAAGAAAGTGATTTTGCCGAAGACTTTAAAAATTTTATGCGCATTTTAACCTCATAATGTGAGACTGCTATGTTTGATTTGAAGATTGCCAAAGATGACTTGCTGCCCAGACTATTGTTAGTGGCAGGGGCTGTGGATAAACGCCAAACCCTGGCGATTTTAGCGAATATTTTATTTAACATTGACAACGACCAATTGCGTCTAACCGCCACTGATTTGGAAATAGAAATTTCAGCACACATGCCATGTAACCAACCGAATACACGCAGTGCCATTACCGTGCCAGCAAAAAAATTCATTGATATTATTCGGGCATTAGATGACCAAAGTCAGGCCAATATCAGCTTAAAAGAGGATGTATTGCGCGTTAAGGCGGGTCGCAGCTTATTCAAACTTGCCACTTTACCGGCGGCGCAATTTCCCTCGAGCGACAATAATACCGCTGAATTAACGCTTAGCATCGCCCGTACACAATTGATTTATTTGTTGCAATCCACCCATTTTGCTATGTCTCAACAAGATGTTAGGGTGTATTTAAATGGTTTGTTATTTGAGATAGAAGCGCAAACCATCACCACAGTAGGCACCGATGGTCATCGGATGGCCATCAGTCGTATAACGTTAGACGACCAAGCAAACGCACATCGCTTTTTATTACCGCGCAAAGGGGTGGTTGAGATATTACGTTTGCTCAATGCCATTGCAGATGAGCACATTCACCTTCAGTTAAGCCAAAATCATTTTAGTTTATTAACCGATGAATATAAGATGACTTCTAAACTGATTGATGCACGTTTTCCGCCGTATCGGCGCGCTATTCCCACCAACAATGATAAGTTTATTTTAATTGACCGTGATGCCTTTAAAAAAACACTCGCACGGATCATGATTTTAGCCAACGAAAAATCACGGGCAGTGTTAATGCATATACAACCTGGGTCCTTAACGCTTATTGCCAATAATCAAGAGCAAGAAGAAGCCATCGAAAGCCTTGAAGCACAAGTAGATGGTCAAGAAATTAAAATAGGTATTAATGCCGGGTATTTATTGGATGTGTTAAATTATCTGCCCGATGGTTTGGTGCGCTTATCGATGTCAAGTGCTGAACATAGTATTTTGGTGGAGTCGATTATTGATGAGGCGTATCAATACGTTATCATGCCCATGAAATTATGAGTTTGACAGAACTGCGTATTAGCAATTTTCGCAATATTCAAACGGCGCAAATAGCGCTTCATCCGAAACTTAATATCATCGAAGGCTTAAATGGCAGCGGTAAAACCTCTTTTCTAGAAGCGCTTTATCTACTTGCCACTGGCCACTCATTTCGTGCCAGAGAGCACCAAACATTGATTCATTTTGAGGCTGAAGCATTGACCCTTTTTGCGCAAAACACGGGCGGTGACCGTATTAGCCTACAAAAAGATAATACCGGCCATACACTGGCTAAAATTAATCAAGAGGCATGCTTAACCCGCAGTCAATTGGCGCATCTCACGCCATGCCAGGTATTTTATCAAGATATTTTTGCCATCATTGATGCGGGCCCCCAGGTGCGGCGCCACATGCTTGATTGGGGAGTGTTCCACGTGGAACATACTTATGTCACGCTGTGGCGTGATTATCGGCGCACGCTTAAACAGCGTAACGCATTATTGAAACAACAACCCACTAAAACACAACTTAAACCCTGGAATCATGCGCTCTCAGAGCTTGCGCATGACATTGATAAAGCGCGTGTAAATTTTTGTAACATGTGGGATGAGGCCTGGCAGGAAGCTTTAAGCGCTTTAGGGGCTGTACATTGTCACATGGAATACCAACGTGGCTGGGATAAAAAAAACGAATATGTTTCATTAGAGGCATGCCTTGACGCTAATTATGCACGTGATTGCGCGCGCCAATTTACGCATTATGGTGCTCACCATGCTGATTTAGTCATAACGCATGATAAACGCAAAGCCCAAGCCTATTTATCACGCGGCCAGCAAAAAATGTTGTTATTCGCGCTTAAGTTTGCTCAAGCGCAATTATCGAATAAGCCTTGTATGTATTTAATCGATGATATGGCCGCGGAACTGGATGCTTATTATCTAGAAAAATTAGTGCACTACATCGAATCATTGCCAGGCCAATGTTTTATCACCAAACGCCCCGAGCCACTTGCCGCCTTTGCACAGTTTCAAGATTACCAGCTGTTAACGCTTGAAGACGGTAATTTTGTAAACCAATCATAAAATCCAGACAGTAATCCTTAATAAAACGTTAAGTTTAGCGGTCTACAATTTAGTTATTAACCTCAATTTTTCTCATTAAAGTTAAATTTCAGATAAAAATTTAGGAAAAATATTAGTATGATCCCAACTAGCCCTAACAAAAATAACACAGTCATGAACAAAGACACCACGCCTTATGAAGGGCCGCTCGTTGAATCAGTTGCCAATTGGCTTGAAGCAGGTCTTACTTTGCGCTATAGCCATCGCGATTACTGTGGCACCGGCTTTACTTATGAGCGGGGGGAGTATTTGTATTGTGAATTTAATGAAGGTGAACATACAGTACTAAAAAGCTTTTCATCCAAAGCGGCTTTTATCGAATGGCTGGCTCAGCAATCTGACCTAAGTTTAGCGCGCCTTGATCATGTTAATCCCGGTTTGCGAGATAACCAAGTGGTTACACGCGCGCGTTTAATCGAATTTATCAATGAAGCGCCGCGTATGTATCAAGAGCAACAAGAAAGGCAAGCAGAACTGATACGTGAACAAGCCCAAAGTGTCATAAGAAAAAAAGAGCAGCAAATACGCGAAGCACAAGAGCGGGAAAAATGGCAGCTTTTAAAAGAACGATGTGAAGAAGAGTGAGCGCTAATTTGACGCTCAATTACTGATTGATAAAATAATAATAATGCATAATGATTGATATTTAACCATTTGATGCTAAACTATATTGCAGTAATCTGTGACGCAGGGTTGGCTTAGGGATGATTTTGAAAAAAGCCTAATAATTGATGAAATATTTATTTATTAATCAATTAAAGCTGTTATCATGATTAATAAATTATAATATTATTCATCATGACTTGGAACTGGCAATTAAAAAACTGGCCAAATTTTGCTTGGGATAAAGATAAGTTAGAAAAATATGAGCGCGCATTTATTTTAAATGCTGGTGTCATTATTGGTTCTTCTGAACACCTTTCAAAAGAAGATAAACAAGACTTATTAATACAATTACTATCTAGTGAAGCAGTAGATACCTCTTTAATAGAAGGTGAATATTTAAACTGCGATAGTGTTCAATCATCTATAAAAAAAGAGCTGGGCTTATGGGTAGATACTAAAAAATCAACTCCTGCTGAAAAAAGTATCGCGATGATGATGGTTAATTTATACCGCAATATTGATGAACCCTTGACACATGACACCTTATACAATTGGCATAAATTGTTGATGAGACATGATCACCGTATAGAAGTGGTAGGAAAATACCGCACACACGAAGAACCAATGGAAATTGTATCAGGTCCTGATTATGCGAAAAAAGTCCATTTTATAGCACCACCCTCAAAAGCTGTTCCAGATGAAATGAGCCGGTTTATTAAGTGGTTTGAAGACACATCACCCAGCGGTAATTATCCACTGCCTTCGTTAACCAGAGCCGGTATTGCCCACTTATGGTTTGAAAGTATTCATCCATTTGAGGATGGGAACGGTCGAATTGGTCGA
>PKDH01000044.1 GCA_002863045.1 Legionella sp. | reverse complement strand
GTATTCCGTTATGGCATCATGGGATGTTGTTACTTGGGCTACCTTATACACATACTGAGTTAAGTGAAACACTAACAGGTGGTACACCTTATGGAGCAAGTCATGTAGCAGGCTCAGATAATAACCCGCATTTAAGCCAAGATGAGTCGACTTTAACAAAAGCTTTAGGCCGCCGTTTAGCCGATATTGCTTTAAAATTAAAATAAATCCCTATACCGGACAATACTTTAGATGCTAAACCTCATCTCCTAAGTTTCGCTTATGCTTATGTTATGCGAACAAATTGCGCAGCTTAGGCATAAGGTTAAACAGTAAAATTGTAACTTTGTATAAAGAAAATAAATTTGACTCATAAGGTGTATAGGCCCACCTTAAGCTATTATTTAGCATAAGACTTTTATTTCCTATGGATAAATTTATGAAGCAGACACTTAGCATTATGATGGTATGGATGCTGCTCAATTTAAGCTATGGCGCACAACCTGGCGTCATTTTTTTTCAACCGAGTGAAGAAGGCATATTAAAAAAGCTGCATGAAAATCATTATATTTTAACTTTAAAAGCGCCACCAAGTTATATTTATTACTTTGTTGCGCAGCCGCCTAAACATTCGGGCATGATTAAAACCTATGAATTTTTAACCCTATGGGCTAAAAAACGCTTTCAAACTTGTTTAAAAAATACGCTACCATATGCCACATTGTCTTTTATTACTCAAAAAGGCCTGCATGTAAATGCTTTGGTAATTGTCGCAAATCCTAGTTACACTCAGCAAAATTTAAATTATCAAATTACTTTAATGAGTAACAAACCCTTGGATACGGGTAAAATGCATCATGTGGTTTTAATTTTTAATGACATTCTCTGGGATCCTAGTCAAGATTTGTCCTAGTAAGTATGGGTTGTTTAAAATGTAATAAAGTTTTTTAAAAAGGGTATTTGTGAAAGTAATAAGTTTTAATGCCAATGGCATTCGGGCAGCCGCTCGCAAAGGATTTTATACCTGGTTGCATCAACAAAACGCTGATTTTGTTTGTCTTCAAGAGACCAAAGCTCAAATTAATCAGCTCACTCAAGAGGCTCAGTATCATCCCTCGCCTTATTATTGTGAGTATGCTGATGCGCAAAAAAAAGGCTACAGCGGTGTGGCCATCTATGCACGTTTCAAGCCACTTAGGGTGATTAAACATATTGGTTATCAATATTGTGATGATGAAGGACGCTATTTACAATTTGATTACCCCAACTTAAGCGTTATTTCGCTTTACCTACCCTCAGGCACTCAAGGAGAGGTGCGTCAAGCCGTTAAATGGGAGTTTCTTGCCCGATTTAAAGCACATTTTTTAGAACTTTTACAGCAAGGAAGAGAGCTTATTATTTGTGGTGATTATAATATTGCTCATCGAACGATTGACTTAAAAAATTGGCGAAATAATCAAAAAAATTCAGGATTTTTACCGGCAGAGCGAGCCTGGATGGATGACATTTTATCGCTTGGTCTTAGCGATGCTTTTCGAATCATCTACCCTCATGAAGCATATTATACATGGTGGACGTATCGTGGTCAGGCTTATGCTAATGATGCGGGTTGGCGAATTGATTATCAGCTTATTACCAAAGGTTTAGTAGAAAGTGTGCAGGGGGCCGCGATTGCACGTGAGATGCGTTGGTCAGACCATGCACCACTTACCATAGATTATGCTGGAGTCTGGCATGTTTAAAATAGCAAGTTGGAATGTAAATTCAATCAAAGTACGATTAGCAGATGTGCTAGCATGGTTAGCAGCCAACGACGTAGATGTGCTTGCTTTGCAAGAAACCAAATCAATTGATGCATGTTTTCCAGAAGATGCATTTCATCAACAAGGTTATTACAGTGTTTTTAGCGGTCAGAAAACATACAATGGTGTGGCGATTATCAGTCGCCATCCTATGACCAGCATTGCTAAAGCGCTACCAGATTATAACGATGAGCAAAAAAGATTGATTGCGGCGACGATTAACAATATACGAGTCGTTAATGTGTATGTACCCAACGGAAGTGAGGTGGGTAGTGATAAATTTGCCTATAAATTAGCGTGGCTAAGCAAGCTCAATCAATTTGTACAAACTCAATTAATGACCCATAAACAATTAGCGGTTTTGGGTGATTTTAATATCGCCCCAGCTGATATCGATGTTTATGATTCCTATAAATTAGCCTCAGGTATTTTAGTTAGTCCTGCAGAGAGAGATTTATTTAAGGCTCTGCTTCAACAAGGGTTAAAGGATAGTTTTAGATTGTTTGCGCAAAAAGATGCGCAATTTAGTTGGTGGGATTATCGAGCGGCAGCTTTTCGACGAAATCATGGGTTACGTATTGATCATATTTTGTTAACTCATACGTTAAGTCAGGCGTGCCAGGCTGCAGGGATTGATATAAAGCCACGTCAAGCCGTGCGTCCTTCTGATCATGCGCCGGTGTGGGTTACACTAGATGTCTAAAAAATTTTATAACGACATCATCCATGGTCACAAATTGTAAAAAATTGATCTGTATACGGTATTCTGTTAATCTCTCTCGTCATTTATTTAAAAGCTGCGTGCCTGGGTCAATAACAGGCGAACGTTTATTTGTAATAAGAGAGATTGGTCATATGAAAGCTTCTATTCATCCTAAATACACCACCATTCAAGTGGCTTGTAGCTGTGGACATACCTTTGAAACACGTTCAACTTTAAATCAAAATTTACCCATCGAAGTTTGTGCAGAATGCCATCCTTTTTATACCGGTAAACAAAAATTGGTTGACACCAGCGGTCGTGTAGAAAAATTCCGTAACCGCTACAATCGTACCAGTTCGCAAAGTGCTTCTAATAAATAGTTATTTAGTTTTTTTAGTCAATTAATACATAAAAAACGCATATATATGCGTTTTTTAGCGTATAGCGTTATAAAACCTGAATTTAAGGATATGTACTTGGATAAAGATTTATTAAAAACGCGTGCTTTGCATTATCATGAGTTTCCTCGTCCTGGTAAATTAAGCGTTTATGTTACAAAACCCACTAATTCTCAAGATGATTTGTCACTTGCTTATTCTCCTGGTGTAGCCATGCCAGTTCGTGCCATTGTTGAATCACCTGAGGCAAGTTTTCGTTACACAGCAAAAGGTAATTTGGTTGGGGTTATTAGTAACGGTAGCGCAGTACTAGGCTTAGGTGATGTAGGCGCTTTAGCAAGCAAGCCTGTGATGGAAGGCAAGGCTGTATTGTTCAAGCAGTTTGCTGATATTGATGTATTTGATATTGAAGTAGATGCTTATAACCCTAAAAATTTTATTGAAGTCGTAAAAAGTATTGCACCAACTTTTGGTGGTATTAATCTTGAAGATATCAAAGCCCCTGAATGTTTTGAAATTGAGCAAGCTTTAAGTGAACAACTGGATATTCCAGTCTTTCATGATGATCAGCATGGTACTGCCATTGTCGTTGCCGCTGGATTATTAAATGCCTTAGAGTTTCAAAAAAAATCACTTGATAAAGTTCAAATCGTCTGTGTTGGTGCTGGAGCTGCAGGAATTGCCTCAATGCGCTTACTAGTAGCGCTTGGTGTGCCTAAAGAACATATTTTATTATTGGATTCGCAAGGGGTTGTACACACCCATCGTGAAGACTTAAATCCGTTTAAATATGCTTTTGCGCAAACAACAGAAAAAAGAACGCTTGCCGATGCCCTTAAAGATGCGGATGTTTTTATTGGCGTAGCGAAGCCTGATTTATTAACCGCATCACTGTTAAATTTGATGGCACCTAATCCCGTGATCTTTGCCTTATCTAATCCTGACCCTGAAATTTTACCAGAGCTTGCTTATCAGTATCGTGATGACATTATCATTGCAACAGGGCGTAGTGATTATCCAAATCAAGTGAACAATGTTTTGTGCTTTCCATACATTTTTCGAGGTGCATTGGATGTACGAGCAAAATGCATTAATCGACCCATGCAAATAGCGGCGGTTGAGGCTATACGACAACTTATTCATGAGCCTGCTCCACAATATCTTAAAGATAAATATCCAAATGTAATGAGCTGGGAGGCGGGGCGTGATTATATCATTCCAAAACCTTTTGACCCTCGTCTTAAAGAACGTGTATCAAAAGCTGTGGCACAAGCGGCAATTAATAGTGGAGTCAGTCGTATTAGTCTTTCTTAACTCATAAATTAAGGAGCATATTTTGGAAAGTAGAAAACGCCAAAATTTATTTTTCAATGCTTGGTTTATATGTGGCTTAGGTGCCCTTTATTATAGCTATGAATATTTATTAAGAATTACGCCAAGTGTTATGGAGGTTTCATTAAGAAGTCATTTTCATTTATCAAGCACAGCATTTGGTTTTTTATCTGCTTTTTATTATTACGCTTATGTTCCCATGCAAATTCCTGTTGGTATTTTACTGGATCGTTACGGGCCACGTATATTATTAACTTTTGCGTGTGGTGTTTGTGTGTTAGGTTCTTTTACTTTCGCGCGCACTGAAATATTTTGGTTGGCAGCCTTTGGTCGTTTTTTAGTAGGATTTGGTTCTGCTTTTGCTTTTGTAGGCGTGCTTAAACTTGCAACAATTTGGCTGCCTGAAGACAAACTTGCGATGGTAGCCGGCCTTGCAGCTGCTTTAGGAACCATTGGTGCGATGGTTGGTGATAATCTTTTAGGCTATTTGGTTTTAAAAATGGGCTGGAGCGAGGCTGTTAATGTTACAGCAATCGTCGGTGCGGTGTTGACGATATTATTATGGTTTGGTGTTCGCGATAGTAAGAAACAAAAAACGTCTGCCGATAGGATAAATCCTGTTGGTACTATCACCAGTTTTAAGCAAAGTATCAAAGATTTTCAGCTTATTTTAAGTAATCGTCAAATTTGGATAAATGGTTTATTTGGTTGCCTTGTTTATCTGCCGACCACCGTTTTTGCCGAACTTTGGGGTATTTCTTATTTAAAAAATGCACATCATTTAAGCCAGGAAAATGCAGATTTTGCCAACTCTATTCTATTTTTAGGATTTACTATCGGTGCCCCTTTAATGGGCTATATTTCAGATAAATTACAACGTCGCAAAGTTCCTATGCTTATTGGTGCCACAGGCGCGGCTATTACCATGATGTTAGTATTATACGTGCCAGGATTAACGGTTTTTTCCATTAGTATTTTAATGTTTATTCTAGGTTTATTTTACAGCTCTCAATGTATTGTATTTGCGGTCGGGCGCGAGTTAAGCCCTAGAGAAGCTGCCGGTACTGCGATGGCAATGACCAACATGATTGTCATGTTGGGTGCAATGTTTTTACAGCCGTTTGTGGGTAAGTTACTAGATTTAAGTGTGTCATATCGTCAAGATTTGACTCTCAAAAGTGGCTTAGTTCTTGAAAAAATGACCCAGCTGTATACAGCTGATGATTATCAATTTGCCTTATCAATTATTCCTTTGGGTATTATCATTGCGGCAATTTTAACGTTTTTCTTAAAAGAAACTTATGCGCACGCTAAAAACTAATTATCCTCTATGGTTTGGCTGCTTAGTTTGTGCCATAGGTGCTTTTTTTTATTGTTATGAATTTGTGTTACGTATCATTCCAGGTGCCTTACAAAGTGAGCTAAGTGCAGCATTTGGCCATATATCTGCTTATACTTTCGGGCAATTATCCGCCTTTTATTACTTTGCCTATTCACCCATGCAATTGCCAGTTGGCATGCTGATGGACAGGTTTGGACCCAGACGATTGTTAACATTTGCTTGTTGTTGTTGTGCAATGGGTTCTTGGCTGTTTATGGATACCTCTTCTATTTCAATGGCGAGCAGCGGTCGCTTTCTAGTTGGTTTTGGCTCATCTTTCGCTTTTGTTGGCGTTTTATCATTAGCAATGCGTTGGCTGCCTAAACGTTATTTTTCACTGGTGGCAGGTTTAATCACGACCTTAGGCATGGTCGGTTTGGTATTTGGTGAAGTCAAAATCACCTATCTTGTGGTGGCATTAGGTTGGCGTTATGTCCTATGGCTTATGGTTGTTATAGGTATGTTTCTTACGGTCATTATTTTTTTAGTTACACGCGATAGCCCAACAGGACATATCATAAAAAAACAGCCATTAGCCGATTTTTTTAACAAAGTTTGGTGTGTGTTAACCTCAGGTGATGTCTGGTTAATTGGTCTTATAGGAGCGTGCTTATATACCTCATTATCTGTTTTTGGTGAACTATGGGGCAAAATATACTTAGAACAAGCACATCATTTAAGTAAAATTGCGGCAGCGCATGCTATATCCGCAATGTTTCTAGGTTGGGCTGTGGGTGCACCTATTGCCGGTTTTTTGTCAGATGTCACAGGTAAACGTGTGTTTCCGCTCGTCATGGGTGCTATCTTAAGTTGCATTTGTATTAGTATTATACTGTATTATCCTGGTTTACCTGTATTTTGGTTAAATAGTTTACTTTTCTTATATGGCGTTTTTAGTGCCACAGAGATTATTGTTTTTATTATGGCTAAAGAAAATACTGGCGCGGAACTAACTGGAACAGTTTTTGCAGCAGTAAACATGATAGTCACATTAGGAGGGGTGGTTTTCCAGCCGCTGGTTGGTAAATTATTAGATACGTTCGGTGATAATCGCATTGTTAATTATGAGCATATTTATAGCATCGTTGATTACCAACTGGCATTATCAATACTGCCAATTTCATTACTTTTTATACCTCTTCTTGCTTTTTTTGTTAAAGATGCGGGTACACCTCATCATTAAAAATTGCTAATAATTCAGGCGCTGGATAACGTTTATTAGCATGACAACTTATAGAGCGTCTTACGGTTAGGGAAATTAATTGACCATGACGGTAGTAATGTCGCGTAAAAGGGGTGTCATGATTTGAAATAATGACAGTAATACCTTTTTTGGCCGATTTAAATGCCAAATCACTTAAATCAATATGATCTTTTAGGGTAAATTTAATCGGCGTATAGTGATTAAAATATGCAGTAGATGATAAGGGTACATAGGGGGGGTCACAATAAATAATATCTCCAGGCTGAGCTAATTCAAAAGTTTGACGAAAATCAGCGGGTATAAATATTGCCTGATGACTTTTTTGATGAAATAGTGTCATTTCGCGGCGTGGAAAATAAGGTTTGACATAGCGTCCAAAAGGCACGTTATAACCCCCTTGTTGATTATAACGACATAATCCATTAAAACCATGACGATTTAGATAAAGAAAAATCCCAGCACGCCGTTTAAGGTGTTTACATTGATTAAATTGCTGTCGAAATAGATAAAACTTATCAGCGCAATTATTAGCAGCCACAAAAAAATTAGCGCAGTAATTGATAAATTGGGGGCCTTCCTTTTGTAGTTGTAAAAATAAATTGATTAAATCTCGATTTTGTTCTGCCAGGATATAATTAGAGAAATTTGTATTTAAAAAAACCGCCCCAGAACCGGTAAAAGGCTCAATAAGTCGTGTCGCGGTTGGAAAATATTTTAATAAAACATCAATAATTTGAAATTTGCCACCTGCCCATTTTAAAAAAGGTTTAGTTTTTTGCATGATAAATGTGACATAATGATTTTTAAAAAAAGCTCAGCGCATCCTAGCATAATTTGATAAAAACAGTTACAGCGATATCGCTAAAAGTATCACGGCAGTCAACGCAATAAAGCCTAGCAACCAATTTCCCCCAAAAACACGAAAATAAGGTAAGGACGTGTTTATTTGACGTATTTGCCAAGCCATAAGAGTAGGTAATAACAGAAGAAGTAAAACACAACATGTACCAGCATAACTTAAAGCATGTAGATAAAGACCTGGTTGAACAGTAACAATAATCAGCGGTGGTAAAAAAGTAATAATAAACACCAGATTTCCTTGGCGTCCTTTTTTTTGCAATTTTAAACCATCAGCTAAAAAATCAAATAAACCGATCGCTACGCCAAGAAATGCAGTGACCATACAAATAGAAGCAAAAAAACTAAAAAAAGCGGTAATATAAGTATTGTGTATGGCGATATTAAGCGAGTGGGTAAGCTCACTTGTCATATGATGAGTATGACTTAATGCAATCAAACCATGTTGACCTTCGCGCGCGATAACACCCATAATAACGGCATTCCACGCAATATAGCACACCAGTGGAATCATCGAACCAAAAATAATCACCCAACGCAAGCGTTTGATATCATGCTGAAAATAATCACGTAAACTTGGCACGATAGAAGCAAAACCAAACGATGTCACTAAAATCATCATGCTACCGCTTACTATTGTTAACGAGCCGTTTTGTAAGTTATTTAAATGGATATGAGGGCTGATAATGATGATAAGTAAACCATAAATACATAATTTACCTAGCATAAATCCACGATTGACATAATCAACAGCTTTTATGCCATGATATACCACGCTACCAAACAAAAAAGTAAATAAAGCAGCGGTTATATGACTAGAACTTGAATAGCCTAATGATGTTATCAAAGCATCAACAATATCGCTGCCTCCAGAGATATAAGCTGCAAGTAAGGTATATAACAAAAACAAATACAGTATCCAAGCAAGCGCTTGGCCAGGCCAACCGAGTGTTAAGCGTGCCATTGAAATCAAATTACTTCCTGGCGGCAAATGCAAATTGACTTCAAGAATTAATAAAGCACCTAGCGTCATGACACCCCAACATAACGTAAGGAACAAAATAGAGCTGAAAAAGCCGTTTTTAGCCATTGCCACTGGAAGAGCCAACATGCCGCCACCAATTGATGTACCAACAATTAGTAACATGCCCCCAATTAAAGAAGATTTGCTCAAAGAAAAAACCTCTTGATTATTATTAGATTTATTTTAAAAGTATGATAAATGTTGTTCAATGATGATTTATTGAAAAGACAATATAATGAACAAAATAGCACAAATAAAAGCCAACACTTGTGTTAATTTTCCACCAGGTACTGTGTAGATAAAACGATGAAAACGTTTGCGACCAAACCATGTCATTGTAACTGGTAAAATAAGAAGTAAGATAATGCAAATAACGCCGGCGTAATCTAAAGCAGATAAATAAGCATTAGGGTAATATAACACGATAAAAAGTGGTGGTAGAAAAGTTAATACACATAAAAGCCAGGAGTGCGCAAACGTTTTTTGGCAATTATTTAACCCATCTGCTAAAAAACTCATAAGGCATAAGCTCACACTTAAAAAGGCTGTCAGCATACAAATAGCACTAAACCCAGCAAATAAAGCTGCAATTAAATCCGAGTGTATGCGTGCTGTTAAGAAGTCAGCAAGCGTGCTGGTTGCATGAGATTGATGCATCAAGGTTGTAAGTCCTTGTGTACCTTTGGGTGGTAAAACACCCATAATGCTAGCATTCCAAATAAGATAACAAAGTAGCGGAACAAGAGAGCCTATCCAAATAACTTTTTTAAGTTGATCTAAATTATCGTTAAAATAATCACGTAAATTGGGCACAATAATGGCAAATCCAAATGAGGTAACCAATACCATGATATGGGAATTTAAATAGATATCAGGTTGATAATGTAAATATTGCGTTTTAATTATTGGCAAAAACATCATAATGAGTACAGCAAAAATTAAAAGCTTACCAAACATTAAACCACGATTAACTATATCGACCCAGGTAATTCCTTTGGTAACGATTAATCCTAAACCCACGGTAAATAAAATACTCGCTTGCCAATCAGCAAGTTGCACAACAGGATAACAAATTTGTGCCAAAATATCCGCGCCGCCTGAAATATAGGCAGCGAGCAAGGTATAAAGTAATGTTAAATAGCAAAGCCAGGCAATAATTAAACCATAACGACCAAGTGTTGCGTTGGCCATCGAAACCATATGATGTTTAGGAGGTAAATAAAGATTGGCTTCTAAGATAAAAAAAGCGCCACAGGTCATTACCGCCCAACATAGTAAAAGATAAATAGAAGATACCCAAAAACCAACTGAAGCATTGGCGATTGGTAGTGCCAGCATACCGGCCCCTATGGATGTGCCAACAATTAACAGCACACCACCTATCATTTTAAATGACATCGTATAACCACAATAACTGCGAAATTGCGTTTATTTTAACCGATATTAAGTGACAAGTCGTCTTTATCAAATAATTTTAAGATAGTTTTATGTTATTTAGTTGGACCTAGATAAGGAAGAGGCGATTTTGGCGCACGAGGTGGCGCGGTAAGCCATTGAATTTCTAAACGGCGGTTTTGAGCGCTGCCATGAATTATTTGATTATTCGACACCGAATGCTTGTCGCCATAGCCTTGCACAGTTAAAAATTTTGCCGGGACGCCATTAGCCCATAAGAAACCACTCATAGCTTCTGCTTGCGCTTGCGATAACGCTTTTTTATGGGAGCGTGAGCCGACATTATCTGTAAATCCTCCAATATAAATGGGTCGATTTGGATAGAATTTAATTAATTTAATGATTAACATTAATCCAGGATAGCAAAGCTCATTTAAACGTGGGGTATTAAAAAGAAAATAACGATCTGTAGGCACGATAACTGTTAATGTATTTCCATATTTTTCAACTTGAATATCATGGTGTGCTAAGTCACGTATAACATGAGGTTGCGTTTCACGATAAAGACTACGGGTTGCTAAAGCAGCTGCACCAACGCCAGCCCCTAAAGCAGGGGAGCCAGCTATCCAACCTGCAGCAGCACCTACGCCTGCCCCCACTCCCATCGCGTTTATCGTATTGTTATAAGGTTGATACTGGTTAAAAGGGGGGCGATAACATCCTGATAGGGTACAAAAAATTACATAAAAAAGAAAAAATCTTAGAAAACGTATGGTGGTCTGCATGCATGTTCCTAATCGATAATTATATTCATTATTAAGCATCCAGATTTAATACGCAATAATGAAACTTTGATAAGGTCGCATGGCAGCGATGACTATTTTCTTTGTTAAGCTTTTTTAAGCGGAGTATAGTTAGCATCTTAATGCTTAGTGAATTTGAAGGTAAAACGTTTTTATGACACATAAAACTTCCCTAAAACTAATTGTTGGTGCCCTGGGTGTGGTCTATGGTGATATTGGTACAAGCCCTTTATATGCAATGCGTGAGACGTTAACAGGATTGACCATCACCACCCCTAACATTTTGGGTGTATTGTCGCTAATTATTTGGTCATTGATTATCGTTATTTCACTTAAATATCTATGGGTAGTTTTTCGTGCTGATAATGAGGGAGAAGGTGGAATTTTAGCCTTACTATCTTTGTTGAACCAATCACCGCGTCATTCAAAAAAACTTTTCTATTTCTTAGCCATCTTTGGTGCCGGTTTATTGGTCGGTGATGGCATGTTAACGCCTGCTATTTCTGTGAGTAGCGCCATAGAAGGATTAGAGATGGTATATCCTCACTTTCAAACATGGTCACCCATATTATCAGCTATTGTATTGATGGGTATTTTTGGCTATCAATATAAAGGGATTGATAAAATTGGCAAGGCGTTTGGATTTATTATAGGTTGTTGGTTTATAACCATTGGCGTTTTAGGTTTGATTCATATCATGCGCTGCCCGCTCGTCCTTAAGGCGTTTAATCCTTATTATGCTTGGTATTTTTTTAAGCAAAACGGTGTGCATGGGTTTTTTCTATTAGGTGGTATTTTTTTAGTCGTGACAGGAGGCGAGGCATTATATGCGGATATAGGTAGCTTTGGTAAACAAGCCATTCGTTATAGTTGGTTTTTAATGGCTTTTCCATGTTTAGTGCTTAACTATTTAGGGCAAGGTGCTAATCTTATCATCAATCCTCGCGACATTGATAATCCATTTTATAATTTGGCGGCTGATTGGTTTTTTTGGCCTTTAATCATCCTGGCAACCCTGGCAACAATTATTGCATCGCAAGCAGTGATATCAGCAACTTTTTCATTAACCAAACAAGCAGTCCTTCTAGGCCTATGTCCTAAATTTCCTATCAAACAAACTTCTGAAGAACATGCCGGACAAATCTATATTGGGCAAATCAATATAATGCTATTTATTGGTACGTTATTGCTTATTTATACCTTTCAAAATGCCAGTAATCTTGCCCATGCGTATGGTATTGCGGTTAATTTAGATATGATAATGGTAAGTATGATGGTTTTTTATGCTTCTAGACGGTTGTGGCAATGGTCTTTATTTTGGTCTTTACCTTTGTTTGGTCTATTTTTTGCAGTTGATTTAGCTTTTTTAAGTGCAAATTCTTATAAATTTTTAACTGGTGGTTGGGTTCCTGTAAGTTTTGCCATAATGATTGCAATGATCATGCATAATTGGCATGCGGGATTAACATATTTAAAAACCCATCGTCAGCAACAATCATTATCAGCGGTGATTCAACAATTACATCAAAAAAAATTTAATAAATTACCTTACTTAACCGCTATTTTTTTAACCGATATTTATGATACAAGTGGTGTAAGTTTTTTAAACTTTTTAAAATTAAATCGCGCCATTCCAGAAACTATTTTGATTTTAAATTATAAAATTGCTAATAAACCATATATACCGCCAGCAGAGCAATTTGAGTTACAAAAAATAGATCATAATATTATCAATATTACGCTACATTTTGGTTTTATGGATAATATTTTCATACCCAAAATATTACGAAATTTGAATGAAAAGCAGCTATTACCGGCTGAAATTGATATCGATAATGTCACCTTTTTTGTTGAAATCCCTCATATTATTGCCTCTCGTCAGCAAAAAACTTTATCTTTTTATTGGCAAGAACGTTTTTTTGCTTTTCTAATGCGTAACTATTCAGCAAACTTAAACATTGAATTTTATAAATTACCGCATAATCGCACCATCGCGCTTGGCAACTATATAAAGATTTAAAACCATTTTGTTAATGGCAAATAGCTGATTTTTCTGGATTCTGAATTTGCTGTAAGTTAATACCTTTGATAGTGGGACTTGCGAGTTTATCTTGTAGATAAGCAATAAAATCAATATCAACAACTTTATGATGAATCGAAGAAGCTTCCCTAAAAATAAGCCTATCGCCCAAACGAAATACGAAACCTAAGTGAGATACATTCAAATGGGTGCCAATTTCTTTTTGTAAATTCCAATTAGGTCGAATAATTTCGATGATGGTGCCATTGGGGATTTGGTTAAAATAATAATAATTAGGTTGACCTTGACGATTAAATAATTTAGTAAATGGGATATATAAAATTTGCGCTATTTTAGGGGTAAAGCGTTGTCCAAGTTTTTTTAGGGTATTTAGCCTTGTTTGTTTTAAATTTTCTGAAGCCCCTGGTAGCTTGATACTTGCCAAAGTTAAATGACGATACCAATTGGCCTTATCAATCGTGGCTTTAGCACTTTGGGCGATTGATTGGCCTTTGGGGTCATGAATGGTATGCGTAATATCGCGAATAAAACCTTGTTGTTGATTGTGAATATTCCAATCAAGGCTTGTAAAATGATGACGATGAATAAAACCAATTTGACCTTTTTTATAACGCAGGTGATTTATACAAGTTTGAAAATTAGCTAGATTAGTTGATAAAGTTAATGCAATCACTGTAGTGACGAATGTTTCACAATCAAAACCATCTGTACGATATAAAGGTGAGCTATCAAATTGAGCATTGAGACCTTCGCCAAGTGCGCCTAATAAATAGGGTTGATTTAACCAATAAGCACTCATGAACGCTGCTCGTTTTGAAATATCTGATTTTAGACTGGGTGTTAAACTATGATATAGTTGCCTGATTTTTGTATTTGATTTTGCTGTAATACAAGGTGTGTTGCTGCCAAAACCAAGTTGGCTTACTAAAAAAAATCCGACAAGGAATATAAAAAAAGAATGATTTTTTCGCATAGTGATAATAAAAATAATAAATATTAAGTGTGGAATATAGACATGCTAAATGCAATATGGCTTTCAATGATTTTTTTAGCGGTAATCGTTGGCATCATTCAAGGACGTATTGACCAAGTGGTGCATGCGGTGACGGATTCAGCAAAATTAGGTTTCGAAATCGCTTTGGGGTTAACAAGCCTTATGAGCTTATGGTTGGGTATCATGGAAATTGCTACTCAATCGGGTTTGATTCAGTGGTTTGTAAAGATATTAAAACCGCTTATGCGTTTGCTTTTTCCAGAAATCCCCGTAGAACATCCAGCTATGGGGGCAATGGTCATGAATATCGCGGCAAATATGTTGGGACTTGCAAATGCTGCAACGCCTTTTGGCTTGAAAGCGATGAAAGAACTTAATACTTTAAATCAGCATTCAACCGAAGCCAGTGATGCTATGTGTATGTTTCTTGCCATCAATACTTCAAGTGTACAATTAATACCAGCCACAGCCATCGCTTTTTTAGCGGCAAATGGAAGCGCTCATCCAAGTAGTGTGATTTTAACCTCACTTATTGCAACGACTTGCTCAACTTTGGTGGCCATTATAGCTGTTAAGCAATTAGCTAAATTGAAGTTTTATAAATTCGGACGACATAATTTATGAATGGATTGGCCAATCATCTATCGAATGCTATTTTTTTATCTTTTGTAGTAGGCATACCTTTGTATGGTATGTTAAAGAAAATTGACGTTTTTAATGCTTTTATACTCGGCGCTAAGCAGGGATTTGATACCGTTTTAACCATCATGCCTTACTTGATTGCGATGATTGTAGCAATAGGCATGCTGCGTGCTTCTGGTTTTTTTGATGTATTACATATTACTTTATCACCTGTGCTCAACATGATTGGCATGCCTTCTGAGTTATTACCATTGGCCTTAATCCGTCCTTTCTCTGGTAGCGCATCAACAGGAATTATGGCTGAATTAATTCATGAGCATGGTGGAGATTCTTTAATAGCAAAAACAGCCGCCACGATGATGGGCAGTACAGAAACGACTTTTTTTGTGATAGCAGTATATTTTGGTTCAATCGGTATTAAGCGCACGCGTTATGCAGTGGTGGCAGGATTAATTGCTGATGCCATAGGTATTCTAGCAAGCGTCATAGTTTGTCACTATTTTTTTCAAAAACTTTAAGCAGAGGAACTTAATTTGGCGATTTTGAGGCTTGCTAAATGAGCGCTCTCAAATACTTTGAGCTGAGTTAATAAAGTCATGCTTGATTCTTTAAAATGTGCAAGCTCAGTACCTTTCAGTGACGTGGCTTGAGGCAGCTTAACCGTTGCAGGATTTTTAGGATGTTCATTGATATGAAATTCATAATGACAATGAGGCCCCGAAGCCAAGCCACTTTGTCCAACGTACCCAATGATTTGACCTCTTTTAATCCATGAACCGCGGTTTAAGCCTGGTTGAAATTTCAACATATGCCCATATAAAGTGCTATAAAGTTTATTATGAGTAATTTTTACAACGTTACCATAGCCATTTTGTCGGCCGATAAAAGCGATTTTACCATCTCCTGTTGCATAAATTGGTGTTCCCATTTGAGCTGCTAAATCGATTCCTTTATGCGGACGTCGATAATGTAGAACAGGGTGATAGCGCGATAAGCTAAACGTTGAGCTAACATGGCTAAAATGAATAGGATAACGATTAAAAGCTTTCTCTAAACTGTGACCATCCGGCGTATAGTAATTTGTTTGACCATTTTTGTTGATATGTCTTATGGCTTGCCAGCTTTTACCTTTAGTGTGGTAGGTAACGGCAACAATATCACCGATCTGAACCAATTTATTATTAAGATAGTTTGCTGTATATACCAAACTTAGTGTATCCCCTTTTTTGATATCTTTAGCGAAGTTGATATTCCAAGTAAAAATTTTAGTCATTTGATGAATAAGTTTAGCGGGAATGCGATATTTTTTGGCTGTTGTATAAAGTGAACCGGTAACAGTTGCCGATAAAAAATGATGATAGCTTTGTACTTCTCGAGTACGAAAATGGCTTTGATAATGTCCATCTTGTTTGCCTCGAGTAATCACTAAATCTTGATTCAAAGAGTAAGGAAAAATCATTTCTTCTAAAGACTGTTGATAGATTAAAAGCTTAACGGTTTGGCCAGGGCGCAAATGTTGAAAAGCTTTAGCGCATTGAGTGTCTTTCATAACGGTATGTAGTATTTTTGCACTAATGCCTGCTCGAGTAAAAATATTGGCCAATGAATCTTGATTTCTAACAGTTATTGTTTGCCATGATGGACTAGGTTTTTTAGTTATCGGGGTTTTTTTATATATATTAATTGGTGATATCTGATTAAAAATACTTGAGGCATGATGCGTATAAGATGAAGAGGATGTCATAGTCGATGCTAATGAGGTTTTAGTTGACAAATGAGTTTCGGTTAATTTCGGAATAGAGGGAATGGAGGATAAAGTAAATTTAGTATGAAGCGTTGCTTTGCGTTGCTCAGGAAAAAACTTAATAAGCAAAAATGGTAAGATGATGGCAATAAATAATGCAAGTAAAGCTAAGATTTTCGGGGGTCGATAAGCCGCGTTTGTTAGTTGATGATGGGGTTTATCCATAATAATGCCTTATATATTCATCCACAAAGATAATTTTACCGAAATAATTATCTTAATTTATTAAACTTACCGCACCTCTATTGAGTATTCATTTTTTAAATGATTATTATTTTAGGTTGTTTCCCTAGCATTGTGATAAAAACAATGTAATGTAACTTTATAGAGATCACAAGATATAACTATTTTTTTGGCGATAAAACATATTTTTTGTTAATTGACATTACAAGTTGTTTTATTTAAAGAATATAAAGAAACTTGCTTCAACGTTAATTAAACTAGAGAATAGGTAGCGGCGCTAAGATACCGTCTGTTTTTATAAAGGTCAATTATTAGAAGATTTAATTGAGTAAACAAATGACTACAAACCTAATACAAGAATTACAAAGAGGTTGTGAAGAAATTCTTCCTATGACCGATTTTGAGAAAAAAATAAAAGAAGATAAAAAACTAGTGATAAAAGCAGGATTTGATCCAACGGCTCCTAATTTGCATTTAGGTCACACAGTCTTATTGAATAAATTACGCCAGTTTCAACAACAAGGGCACGAAATCGTTTTTTTGATAGGAGATTTTACAGCAAAAATTGGCGATCCTACTGGAAAAAATGTGACACGATTGCCTCTGACTCAAGCAGAGATAGAAGCGAACGCCAGTACCTATGCCAATCAAGTATTTAGCATTCTTGATATCGATAAAACTCGAGTAGAGTTTAATTCACGTTGGCTAAATCAACTAAATGCTGCAGATATAATTCGATTAGCATCTACTTACACTGTGGCCAGAATGCTTGAGCGTGATGATTTTAAAAAGCGTTTTAATACCAATAAAGCCATTGCTTTACATGAATTTTTATATCCTTTAATACAAGGCTATGACTCGGTCATGCTCAAAGCGGATATTGAATTAGGTGGAACAGACCAAAAATTTAATTTATTAATGGGACGAGAATTACAAAAATATTATCATCAAGAGCCTCAGGTTATCATGATGACGCCCTTAATTGAAGGATTAGATGGGGTTAAAAAGATGTCTAAATCACTCAATAATTACATTGGCATTACCGAGCCTGCTCAAGAAATGTTTGGTAAAATCATGTCAATTAGTGATGATTTAATGTGGCGTTATATTGATTTATTAAGCTTCAAAACAATCCATGAAATTTCAAAATTACGCGCAGCTGTTGATGAGGGAATGAATCCTCGTGATGTCAAAATCGATTTTGCTCAAGAAATTATTATACGTTTTCATGGGCACACTGCAGCACAAGCAGCGCACTTAGCTTTTATTGAACGCTTCCAGAAAGGTTATATCCCAGAAGAGCTGCCTGAAATAACACTATATTGTGAAAAAGAATTATCCGTTACACATCTTCTAAAGGAAGCACATCTTACTAAAAGTACATCAGAGGCCATTCGTCTGATAAAACAAAGAGCGGTTAAAGTAGATACACAGCGTATTGAAAACACAACACTTATCTTAAAAAATAATCAAACTTATTTAATAGAAGTTGGTAAAAAGCGTATAGTTAAAATTCGGTTATTAGAGAAATAAAAAAATATAAAAAAAGGTTATCTAAGTAGTTGACAAGGGGGGAGATATGAGTAGAATACGCATCACGCCCTTGGAGGCGAGTTCATTAAGAAGAGAGAGACAAACTGTGTGGGTGCTTTG